>JADBKA010000406.1 GCA_014896635.1 Ktedonobacteraceae bacterium | reverse complement strand
CTCGCTCCGCCTCCAGCATCTCACAGCAATGATCCACCATTAGAGAAGAAGCCAGTTCGCTGCTATGGGAGCGTGCCACTTCTCTGTGTGTCTGTGAAAGCAGGACTTCTGCAAGAGCTCGCCGCTTTTCCAATGCCGTGAGCGCCTCTCGCGGCGTCATGGAGCGGAGAAAGTGGGCCTGGGCGGTCTCTTGCCACAGTGCCGCGAGTGGTAATATATCCTCGTCTGAGACGATGCGCGCCATGATTGACCTCCTCGCTTTGATCTTGCATAGACAACCGGTTGCCCCGGTAGCACCAGTGTAGTGCGAACGCATGACGAAAAGATGAACCGGGGGAGCGTATTCTGTCATTGGATTGTCATAGTGATACTGATTGGGACCAGGCAGAGAGAAATGTTCTGGGTGCGCAAGAGGCCGTGCAAGAAATACGTTCCTGGCAAGGGAGCTTCGGCTTCCTTGCCAGTGTTCAGCAAGGGACTATTCGCGCGCAGCGATTTCTGGCATGCTATCAGCGTCTGGGACCGATCCAGACTGTCTGGATGTTCACGAACTCGCGGATTCCGAAAGAAGCGAGTTCGCGTCCATAGCCGCTATGTTTGATGCCGCCAAAAGGTAGGCGTGGATCAGAGGCGGTCATGCCGTTGATAAAGACTGCGCCGCTCTCGATGCGCCGGGCCAGGGCGCGGGCGCGCTCGATGTCGCGCGTCCAGAGATTGCTGCCCAGGCCAAAGGTAGAGTCGTTGGCAAGTTCGAGCGCATGTTCGGCATCGCGGGCGTGGATGAGAGCGGCAGCGGGGCCGAAGGTCTCCTCACGGAATACCGGCATCTCAGGGGTGACGGCAGCCAGGATGGTTGGCTCATAGAAGTAGCCTCTGCCTGCGACGGGCTTCCCACCGAGCAGGATATGCGCCCCCATTTTCGCCGAAGCCTGCACCTGGCGATCCAGGGCATCTCGTAGGTCTCCGCGCGCCAGCGGACCAATCTGCGTCTCACGTGCCAGCGGATCACCCATGCGCAGCTTCGCGGCGGCCTCCACAAACCGGCGCTCAAACTCCTCGGCCACCGCTTCAACAACAATGTATCGCTTGGCGGCAATACAGCTCTGGCCGTTGTTCTGAAAGCGCGCGGTCACTGCAACCTGTACCGCCTGTTCAAGATCGGCGTCCTCCAGCACGATAAAAGCATCTGAACCGCCCAGCTCCAGTACATGCTTCTTCAGCGCGCTCCCACAGGCAGAGGCAACAGCGATGCCCGCGCTCTCGCTGCCGGTCAGCGTCACGGCAGCCACACGCGGATCTGCAATCAATCTGCCGATCTCGGAGCCAGGCGCCAGGATGGTGCAGAAAACGCCTTCGGGCAGGCCGCACTCGCGGAAAACGCGCTCGATTGCCAGGGCGCAGAGCGGGACGTTTGAGGCATGTTTGAGCACGACCGTGTTACCCGCCATCAGGGCAGGTGCGGCAAAGCGGAACACCTGCCAGTAAGGGAAGTTCCAGGGCATGATCGCCAGCACCACACCCAGTGGTGGGAAGGAGACGTAGCTCTCACTAGCGTTCGTGGCGATGTGCTCATCGCTGAGAAAACGCTCCGCGTTCTCCGCGTAATACTCGCAATTCCAGGCGCATTTCGTCACTTCCGCCTCTGCCTCGGCCAGCGGTTTGCCCATTTCCAGTACCGCCTGTCGCGCCAGTTCAGGCACCTGTTCGCGCAGACGGCGGGCGACGCGCAGAAGTAAGTCAGCGCGCTGAGCGAACGATGTTGTGCGCCTGTGGGAAAAGGTCCGGCGCGCCTGATTAAGAATCTCGTCGATCTGCTGCTGGCTATATGGTTCAAAGGTTGCCAGTACCTCTTCGGTTGTCGGGTTAATACTCTGTATACTCATGATGCAATCTATCCGTTTCAGCGTTGTACTGCTACTTGACAACAATAGGATTAACGGGAGCACCAACTGCGCGCGAGAAAGAGATCGGAGCCGCACATTTGCACTGATCAATAAAAGCTTGCTTTCTGTACAAAGTATAACACAGTGAGACTCATGCGGGAGATCATGGGCTTGCAGAATACGTGCGCGCGTGGCTGCGGAAACATCCGCGATACTCAAGAGAGCGGCACACTCTCTACAGGGTTGTTCAAATAGCCCTGGGATTAGAGTAAGTAATATCTTGACCTATCAGAAAAATTATGCTATAGTCGTCATATACAGGTCCATTCCTCATTAGTCTGCCGAAAATACTTTTAACGGCAATCACTTTATTCGTTTCAAACTGTTCTTAAGACTTTCACTGACAAGACAAACTGGTGAGACTGACGGCATTTTTAACGAAAAGGGGAACATGAAACGATTATGTCTAATACTCAAGATCTTCCTCTCGAAGAGCCAGCAACTCCCGCTGCAACCGTACTCACGTCTGAGGTGGACGCACCCATAGCTGCTACGACTGAAGCGTCCGCGAC
>JADBKA010000405.1 GCA_014896635.1 Ktedonobacteraceae bacterium | reverse complement strand
TACGCTGCCGACTACAATGTCAACCAGCCGGAGGACACACCTGCTCGCCGCGTGTTCTGGTTGACATTTCTGGGAGTGTTTATCCCCTGTGTCTTGCTGGAGATGCTTGGTGTGACGCTGGTGACGGTGCCGGCCTGGGCCAGTGCATTCTTGCAGAAGACGAGCGCTGGTGATCTGCTGCACGCTGCTGCCAGTCCGCTTGGCAGTTTTGGCATCGTCGTTCTGGTTTTCTTTGCATTCAGTATCATTGCTAACAACGTTCCCAACGATTACAGCCTGGGACTCTCCATCCAGGTGTTAGGGAAGAGCTTCCAGCGGGTTAACCGGGCCATCTGGACGCTGGTCGGGGCCGTTATCTACGTGTTAATTGCTCTCCCCTCAGCGCAGAGGTTTGGCCATACACTTGAGAGTTTCCTGCTGATCATTGCCTACTGGCTTGGCCCCTGGGCGATTATCCTGGTGCTTGAGCACTTTGTCTTCCGGCGTGGCAAGTACAACGTTGACGACTGGAATACGCCGCGTAAGCTACCGGTGGGCTGGGCAGCCATTGTGTCGATGGCGCTCGGTCTGGTAGGAGTTGCGCTTGGCGCTTCACAGGAGCAGTTTACGGGTCCGCTGGCGCTGGCGCTCAATCATGTAGATATCGGCTTTGAGCTGGGCGTTATATTTGCGGCAATCTCCTATCTGATCTTGCGCCGGATCGAATTGCAGATGAATGGTCGCTAGGAGTCCGGTCCGGTTTAGTCCACCCCGATAGCCGGACCGGTCAGGAGTATGGTGCCTGCCGGGGATCTCCTGAGAGATCCCCTTTCCTGTTGCATTCTGATGCGGTAGTATGAGGGCGTAATTTGCTGCTTATTTCTGGAAAGGAAAGGCCATGCATTATGATATGATTGTGCGCCGTGCTCAACTACATTGCCGCCGGGACCTGGTAGATATTGCCGTGAAGGACGGCTATTTCGCCCGTATCGGCGGTGATCTCTCGACCGATACAGCCAGGCGAGAAGTTGATGCCGGCGGACGACTCGTCGTGCCGCCGTTTATCGACGCGCACGTCCATCTGGATGCCGTACTGACCGTCGGGCAGCCGCGCTACAATGAGAGCGGCACGCTACTCGAAGGCATACAGATCTGGAGCGAGCGCAAGGCTGATCTCACGCGCGAAGATGTCAGGCGGCGCGCGCTCGAAGAGATTCGCTGGGAAGTCGCGCAGGGGACGCTGCATATTCGCAGCCATGTCGATGTATGTGATCCCAACCTTACGGCCTTGCGCGCGCTGTTAGAGGTGCGCGAGGAAGTGCGCGATATCTGCGATCTGCAACTGGTGGCCTTTCCGCAGGATGGCATCCTCTCTTTTCCTGGCGGACGCGAGTTGATGCGCAGAGCCATCGAGATGGGCTGC
This sequence comes from Ktedonobacteraceae bacterium, assembly GCA_014896635.1. The sequence continues at coordinate 1,062 of JADBKA010000405.1, read as the reverse complement.
GACGTGGTAGGCGGCATTCCGCATTATGAAGCAACACGCGACCTGGGCGTCGAGGATGTTCACTACGTTTTCGCGCTGGCGAAAGAGTTCAATCGGGATATTGATTGCCACTGCGACGAGACGGACGATCCCGCTTCTCGCTTTACCGAAGTCATGGCTGCCGATACGCTCCAGCAGAGCTGGCAGGGTCGGGTGACGGCCAGTCATTGCACAGCCATGCACTCCTATGACAACGCCTACGCCTTCAAGCTCATCAGACTGCTGGCGCGCGCCGGCGTTAGCGTTGTGGCGAATCCTTTCGATAACGTTGTGTTGCAGGGACGCTTCGATACCTACCCTAAACGCCGGGGCATTACCCGTGTCAAAGAGTTGCTCGCGGCAGGCGTGAATGTGGCGCTGGGACACGATTCGATCATGGACCCCTGGTTTCCGCTGGGACGTGGCGATATGCTAGCCGCTGCGCAACTCGCGCTTCTGCTGTGCCAGATGAGCGGCTACGAGGAGATCAACGCCGTGCTCGATCTCATTACCACGAACGCGGCCAGAACACTGCGCATCCAGGATCGCTATGGCATCGAGGAAGGGAAGCCGGCGAGTTTCCTCGTGCTGGATGCGCCATCGGCTTTTGAGGCGCTGCGCCTCGTCCCTGTGCGCCTGCATGTCTTTAAAGATGGGCGCGAGGTAGCTACCACTGTACCGGGCCGGAGTGTCGTGCGCAGGCATGGTGAACGCGAAGGACAGGAAGTGACGTATCGCCCGGCGTAGCAATTTTCTCCAGACGTGGTATAATAAAGACCAGTTTTGAAAAAATATTCTATTCGCTACAGCGGGGACGCAGCATCATGCCAGAATTTAAAGTCGAGGCGCCGTTTGAGCCAACGGGCGATCAGCCGGAAGCCATCGAGCAGCTCGCCGAAGGCATCAAGAATGGACTCAGATATCAAACGCTGCTCGGTGTGACCGGTAGCGGCAAAACCTATACCGTCGCCAAAATCATTGAGCGAGTGCAGAAACCGACGCTGGTGCTTGCGCCTAATAAGACGCTGGCCGCTCAGCTCTACA
>JADBKA010000089.1 GCA_014896635.1 Ktedonobacteraceae bacterium | reverse complement strand
GTCCATGATACATGATGACAATGATTGACCTGTTGACATACGTCGTTGTTCGGGTGCAGCATTGTCTGGCCACGTCGTTGTCTCTGTAGGCTTCCTGATGTCATCAGTTATTGTACCTTATATCGAGAAGAGTTGCTATAGGTTTTGATGTTTTTGCTGTGAGGTGCGGCCATATTGTCTCTTTTTTGTCAGACGGTCCAGTAGCCCGTCAGGAATTGTAGCAGGAGGAAGCTGAGCAGCGCGCCTGAGATGACGAGATAGTAGAGGTGGAAGCGAGCGTGTTTGCCCATACCGGCGAGCACAATAAAGGCCGGGAACACCTCTATGCTTTGCCGTGCGAGGGATTGCAGCGGCACATCTCTTGATGGGAATGCGATCAGGAAGAGCCAGGTTGCGGCTGCATACAGTGCGTAGGATCGCAGGTGTGGGGAAAATCGCCAGGGGCCGGCGAAACAGAGCAGGGTCAGCAGGAGCATCAGCAGCCCGGCGCTCAGGTCGATAACGCCATGAATAGATGGGAAGCTGAGGGGGCCATAGGTGATGATTACCCACAGCGTACGAGCGAATCCCAGGCCGGGCAGTGCCAGTTGACGTCCCCAGTAAGCCTGGGCATGCGAAAAAGCCAGCGCATCGTGGAAGCGCAGGGCGCAGTAGAGCCCGAAGAGCGCCGTCCCGGCGGGAATCAACAGACTGCTGAGAAGCTGTGGACGCAGCAGAGTTTTCCACTGAAAGTTGTGCTGGCGCAGGTATTCGTACCCGAAAGGGACGAGCAGAAGCAGTCCTGCCGAACGGGTCAATGCCGCCAGCAGACCGAAAATTCCTGCCCACCACCAGCGGCCCCAGCGTATCTGGTAGAAGCTGCAAAGCACCAGGCAGAGAAAAAGCGACTCGTTGTAGGCGGCGGCCAGAAAGAATGCTGTGGGAAAAAGCGCCAGGTAGAGTGTCCCACGCTCAGCGGGCGCTTCCCCGAAGTCCTCTTTGATCAGCCGATAGAGTACCATGAGCAGGCCAGCAGTGGCGATGTTAGAGAGCAGCAGTCCGGCAATGAAAGGATCACGTACCAGCCATGCCAGGATGGTTTCCAGCAGAGGATAGAGCGGGAAAAAAGCTGTGCGCCAGCTTCCATCATAGCCGTGTGCAGCAATAGCTGTAAACTGTGCAGTATCCCAGCGGTTCCAGGACTGGAGCAGGACTATGAGACCCAGTCTGTTCTTCGTGAAGTTGCCGACGGTAAAGAGCACAGACAGATAGGTGAGCAGCAGGAAAGCAATATGCGTAGAAAGGTAGACGGGCAGAATCTGTTTTAGCGCATCATACCACTGCTGCCATGAGGGATGATCCGATGCGGACCTGTTCATCGCTACCATTTCTGAAGCGGTATCTTTCCCTGTTGTGGCTATCGTTCTGGCTCCCTTCCCCAAAATTTCCTGTCTCTCATAATAAACGGCCCTGGCCGAAAGTTTTAACAATGCCGATGCCCGGCCGATTCCGCATTCAGCAAAGATGAAAGAAAAAACAAAGGGAGGCCAGTGCTTTTATCCGCCGGGATTATATGGTATCCTTCCGATAAGGGGAGCAGTGCATTTTAATTAAAACAAAGGAGCAACACTTTGTTGGTTCTCCAGGAGTGGAAAAATATTATGGAGCCGGTTCGTAAGGTGTCAATGGCGACCAATAGACAGAACGAGTTTGTGCAGCAAGAGCGGCTATCACCATTTCTCCCATATAGTCTCTCTGTTGTGATGCCAGCATATAACGAAGAAGTGGCGATTGCCGAGACCGTGTGTGCAGCCCGCAAAGTGGTCGCCGGATGGACTGAAGATTTTGAGATTATTGTTGTGAATGACGGTAGTAGGGACAGAACACGCGAAATTGTGGAAGAGATCGCTGCGACCGATCCCCGCATTCGCCTGATTAATCATGAAGAGAATCAGGGCTATGGCGCTGCTCTTGTCAGTGGTTTTGAAGCTATTAGCAAGGATCTGGTCTTTTTTATGGATTCAGATGGGCAGTTTGATATCCACGAACTGGAGAGCTTTTTCCCGTTAATTGAGAAGTATGATGCTGTGCTTGGCTATCGTATCAATCGCCAGGATACCTGGATACGCAAGCTCAACGCCTGGGGCTGGAAGATGCTGGTGTGGGCTGTATTGAAACTGCGTGTGCGCGATGTCGATTGTGCTTTCAAGCTCTACCGCTCCGGTTTCTTCTATGAACATCGCCTGGAGACACGTGGCGCAATGATCAATGCTGAGCTTCTCTATAAATTCAAGCGAGCTGGCTATACCTATACCCAGGTAGGTGTGCATCATCTGCCGCGCCGGGGGGGATGCGCAACGGGCGCGAGGCTTTCTGTGATTGTTCGCGCTTTTCGTGAGTTGTTCTACTTTGCTCGCAAATGGCACCGTGAGGAACGGGAGTTGAAACGAGCTATGCAGCGTGAGCATGAGAAATAAGAGAAAAAGCAAGGCACGAGAGTTAAAAATGTATACGTATAAAAGTTGCAAAAGGGATCTTTTCAATGGCGCGAGCTGACGATGAGATCCAGTCGCCGGGGGCAGGCCCCGGCTTTTTCAGGGAAGAGAAAGAGGCGGTACGCCAGCGTCCTTTAAGCGGGTGGCAGCACTGGCAGATGCGCGATGGGCTGGTCGGTGCTCTGCTCCTCGTCCTGGCTCTGGGTTTCAATTGCTACCGGCTGGGCAATCCGAGTATCTGGTTTGACGAAGCCTTCTCGGTTGAGCTGGCGCGCCAGCCTCTACCACTGCTCTGGCGGGTGATTTTTGGCCCTGAGCCGAATATGGAACTCTATTATCTTTTCCTGCATTTCTGGTTGGATCTGACAAAAGCTCTGGGACTGCACGCGACAGAAGTGGTGGTACGGCTTCCCTCGGCTATTTTCGCGGCTCTGAGTACAGTGATCGTGTTTGCTCTGGGCTGGCGCTTCCTGGGCCTGCTGCCCGCCAGTGTTGCGGCGCTGCTTTTTCTACTCAACGACGCGCAGCTTATCTATGCGCAGCAGGCGCGGTCTTACAGTCTTCAAATGCTGCTACTCTGCCTGGCCTGGTACGCTCTGCTTGCTGCTCTGACTGACGAGCGTCGTTCCTTGCGCTACTGGGCCGGCTATGTGCTTGCTATGACGCTGGCAATCTATGCTCACCTGTTCAGTGTGCTGGTGTTGTGCGCCCAGATCTGCGTGGCAGGTGGCCTGCTATTGCTGCCCGGCGAGTGGCGTTTGCAGGTGCGCCAGCGGGTGCGCACCCTGCTGATTAGCCTGATTCTGATCGGTGGACTGAGCGTACCTCTGCTCCTGCTGAGCCTGCGCGGCGCCAAGACCGGCTGGCTGCCATCGCCGGCGCCGGGTGATGTTGTGCGCCTGTTCTATGCATTCAGTGGCTATAATAAACCATATGTTATAGCTCTTGTGTTCTGCTGCCTGCTCAGCGTGCTCTGCATTGCGCTGATCTATTTTACCAGACAGCATGGGAGAAGGAGTGTCGAGGGAGAGCAGGTTCCTGCTGTCAGGAACCTGGCGATACTGAATCCGTCTGCTGCGCCTGTGTTGCCCGGCTGGTCGCTGTTATGCTGGAGTATTGTGCCGCTGGTGGCGAGTTATGTCGTCTCGCAAGGGCAGACGCGCCTTTTTTCTGCGCGCTACCTGGTAGTGATTGTTCCGGCGCTGTTTCTGCTGGTTGGATTGCTTTTTGCCTGCCTGCGTTCCCGCGTGGTGAAGAGTGGCCTGGCGTTGTTGCTGATCGGGCTGGCGCTGACTGCTGTTCCTTACTATTATGCAAGCGCGCAGGTAGAGGACTGGAACACAACGGTCCCCTGGATGCAGCAGCGTTATCAGCCTGGTGACGGGCTGGTCTGCTACGACAATACCTTTAATGGCTCTACTATGCAGGGCTGTCAGATTGCTGTCGAATATTATCTCCACGCCTACCCTGATGGAACGCACTTTACCTCTGACACGCCGGGGGCGTTTTCCTGGGAGCAGTACAGAACGGCAGAGCCTGAGGCCGCTCTTGACCCCGCCGAGCTCTCTGCTTTTGCTGCGCGGCATCCTCACATCTTCTTCATCGTTGGCCGTGTGCATGATGAAGCCGGTTCGCAACGGGTTCAGCAGGCACAGCAGTGGCTGGCCGGTCATTATCACCTGCTCGGCAAAGTCGAGACGCGCACCGTCACGATTTACTGGTATGCAACTCGCTGATAGCGGTGAGTTGCGCTGGCTGCGCTTTCTACACTATTATAGAGAAGAGAAAAGTAGAAGATTGGCAAGTGTCAGTTTGTTGTTTCTTGAACCCGTAGTCAGGAGTATCCCATGAGTGGTTCATTTGCTGAACTCTACGGTGAGTTATCGAAGGATGTGTTCATGGAGCAGGCCCACAGGCAGTTGGAAATGGGAAGTGATGCGGCTGCCTATGCAGATGCATATGCGGAACGAGGCAAGCCAGATTTCGTGCTGGCCTACCTGTTGCTGGCGGATGTCGCGGATGATGTGAAACGCGATATTTTCGCGCGCGCTTACGAGCGGCGCGCACTGCTTTCGGAGCAAAAAGCTGAAGAGTTCGACAGGCGATTTCATCGCCCGTTTCCCATGATCAAACTTGCTGCGCAAAAAGATCGCGTAACTGCGCAGCGTGTTCGCCGGGGAGAGCGAATCCAGGAGATTCTTGCTCCATAAGCGTAGACTGAACAAAAAAGGGGGGGTCCAGGGGGGCGCATGCCCCCTGGCGGGGGGTGGGGGTACCCCCAATTTCCTTTTTTAAAAGGATTTGCCATGAGAGGCAGAACTGGCAGTTCTGCTGTCTCATATTTATTCTTCCTGGTTTTGAGTGATAGATTCCGTAGCTATCTGCTGCAACTCGTCGCTATCTAGCTTCTTGCCGTTGGTGGTAGCGACGGCCACGACCGTGTCGCCTTCGGCCAGGTGCATCAGGATGACGCCCTGTGTAGAGCGTCCTGACTGCTTGATCAGGGTGACGTCGGTGCGGATAACGACGCCGCTAGCTGAAATGATCATCAGATCATTGTCTGTCGTGGTAATCACCCGTGCTGCCGCGATGCGCCCGGTCTTCTCGTTCAGCTTCGCGGTAAGCACACCGCCGCCGCCCCGGTTGTGGCGGGGATACTCGGTGATCGGCGTGCGCTTGCCATAGCCATGTTCTGTCACGACCAGCAGTTCTGTGTTCTGTGGGGCCAGGTTCAGTGAGACGACAGTATCGTCAGGAGCCAGGCGAATGCCTCGTACCCCTCCACTGGTGCGTGATGCGGAGCGCAGATCGGCGACCGCAAAGCGAATGGCCTGGCCGTTTGCCGTGATCAGCAACACGTCGTCATCCGCGCGTGCCAGTTTGGCGCCGATCAACTCGTCATCGTCCTCTAGATTCATAGCGATCAGGCCCTGACGGCGTACTACCTCAAACTCGCTCATCACCGTTTTCTTGACCTCACCTTTCCTGGTAGCCACGATCATAAAATCGCGGCTCACGCCTTTCGGCACTGCTACCAGGGCAGTGATGCGCTCGCGCTGTTCAATGGCGATCAGGTTGATGAGGTGCTCGCCTCTGGCGGTACGGCTCACATCGGGCAATTCATAGACCTTGAGCTGGAAGACGCGGCCCCGGTCAGTGAAGAAGAGCAGGCTATCGTGCGTGTGTGTCACGATCAGGTGGCGCACGGTATCATCTTCGCGTGTCACCATGCCTGTCACGCCGCGTCCGCCTCTACGCTGAGCGCGGTAGGTGTTGGAAGGAAGGCGTTTGATATAGCCTTTTTCAGTCAGGGTTACGACAACCTCTTCATTGGGGATCAGGTCCTCGGCTTTGAATTCGCCGGCCTCGGACTCGCGGATCTCGGTTCGCCGCTCGTCGCCGTACTTCTCCTTGAGTTCCTTCAGGTCTGCTTTAATGAGCTTGCGAATCTCATTGATATCGCTGAGGAGCATATGGTAGTAAGCGATATTCTTGATGACTTCTTGCAGTTCATCTTCGATCTTCTGGCGTTCGAGGGCGGCCAGGCGAGCCAGGCGCATATCGAGGATGGCCCTGGCCTGTTCATCTGAGAAACCGAACTGCGCGCGCAGGTTCTGCAAGCCATCTTCGTAGGCCGAGCGGGAAGCGCGGATGATATTGATTACCTCGTCCAGGTGGTCCAGCGCGATTTTCAGTCCTTCGAGGATGTGCCGGCGGGCCTCGGCCTTTGCCAGTTCGTAGCGAGTGCGGCGGGTGAGGACGGTCTCGCGGTGGTGGATATAGTGCTGGAGAAACGCCTTGAGCGTCAGTGTGCGCGGCTGCTTTTCGACGAGGGCCAGCATATTTGCATTGAAGGAACTTTGCATCGCAGTATATTTGAAGAGCGAATTGAGGACGCTTTCGGCGCTGGCGTCGCGTTTCAATTCGATCACCATGCGCATGCCCTGGCGGTCTGACTCGTCGCGTACCTCTGCGATGCCGTCGATTTTCTTGTCGCGTGCCAGTTCGGCGATTTTCTTGACCAGCTCTGCCTTATTGACCTGGTAGGGCAGTTCAGTGGTGATAATGCTGATCTTGCCGCGTTCCGACTCTTCAAAGTGGGTGCGAGCGCGGACTACGATGCGCCCGCGACCATTAGCATACATATTGCGAATGCCCTCGCGGCCCTGGATGATGCCGCCGGTTGGAAAGTCGGGTCCTCGGATGATGCGCGACAATTCTTCTGTTGTCGCTTCGGGCTGGTCGATCAGGTAGGCGATGCCGTCGCAGATCTCATTGAGATTATGGGGAGGGATGTTGGTTGCCATGCCGACGGCGATGCCGGTTGAGCCGTTAAGCAGCAGGTTGGGCAGGCGTGCCGGCAGGACGGTCGGCTGCTGTACCTGGTTATCGTAGTTAGGCACGAAGTCAACCGTCTCTTTGTCGATGTCGCGCAGCAACTCATCGGCGATGGCGGCCATTTTTGCCTCGGTGTAGCGCATTGCAGCCGGGGGATCGTCGTCCTGTGAGCCGAAGTTGCCCTGGCCGAGGACCAGAGGATAGCGCATGGACCAGGGCTGTGCCATGCGGACCAGGGCATCATAGACGGCGCTGTCACCGTGCGGGTGAAAATTTTTCAGCACCTCGCCGACTGTGCCGGCGCATTTGCGAAATTGCTTTGTCGATTGCAGGCCCATCTGTTCCATCGCATAGAGAATGCGGCGGTGGACCGGTTTGAGACCATCTCGAACATCGGGCAGCGCGCGACTCACGATCACACTCATCGAGTAGTCGAGGTAGGCGCTGGTCATTTCTTCAACAATATTGACGGGTTTGATATTACCCAGTTCCATGCGCGTCAATCCTCACCAAAACAGACATAGCCGAAGGCGATATCGGGCTGAAAAGGTTGTTTAAGCAAGCGGGGGGCTAGAAAATTTGATCCTGCCTGCTATTAGTATAGCACATACGGGTAGTAATTACGAGTTTTTGCTCTTTCAGGCCAGGGTTTTCAGTGTGAGGAAGCTGGAAAATCTGCCTTGCGAGCAACCTGGAAAGAAAAGTTTATGAGTTTTCGGAGAGTCTGCAAATTGTTCTGTTCTGAGTATGTTTTTTCCCAAAAACCTGTGGTATGATAAATGCAGAAGCGGTATCACCAATGCGAGGAAGGGTTTCAGATGATCGCAGAAGGATAATAACGGGATAAGTTGTAGATGTGCCTGTTCAGTCTGATGTCATAGGGGAGAAATAAACTTATGAATGACCTGCAATGCTTTGTTGTGGCTATTCTGGCCTTTATGGTGGGCGGATTTATGCGCGGCTGGCGGCGGGAGTTGATCTCGCTGCTCGGTGTTCTGCTGGCGGTAGTGATTGTCCGTCCTGAGACCAGCAAGGGACTGTTGCAATTCCTGGCGCGCATTCCGGCGATGTTTTCCTATCTTACAACAGGGAGTGCCAGTGTAACGGCGCAGTCGTTAGTGCCGGCGGATACAGCAATGACACCTGTGTGGTCGCTGGTGATTTTTGTGGGAATTGTTGTACTGGGCTACTTTGCTGGCAATAAGCTCTTTCCAGCGCCTGGGACGCCACACGACCGTTTTTTTGGCATCATTCCGGCTGTAGCCTCAGGCGCTTTTGTGATGGCGTTTCTCAGAAATTATTTTAGTATTACGAATGGGCGTCCGTCTATCACGGTGCCGCTTCAGGCGCCGGACCCTTTCAGTTTTTTCCCTGTCATCTTCCTCATCGTCCTGCTGGCTGTGATAGCTGCGTTGATAGCGGCCAGGGCGAAAAAAGCATCGTCTGGCCCGGCCAAAAAGTAGCCGGCTGGTTGTATGAGAAATGAACCGCTGGAGGGGCGTACTGTCTTTGCTGCGATGAGGTAACATATGGCTGATCAATCGAAAAGGAACATGGCTGGCCCGCTGGTAGGTCTCTGGGGTTCTGCGCGCGAGCGATTCAGTTTGCAGTTGCTGCGTTTGGGGAAGGATAAGCGCTGGCATTTTTTGGGGCAGCAGCCCGGTGAAGATGTGCGACTGGTAGTGCGCAAGCACTGGTGGTTTCTGGTACAGCCTGGTTTGCCGTTGCTGGGGGCAGTTGGGATACTGTTTGTAGTGTTGTGGCTGGCGCTGCTCATGCCGCCGGCGATGGCGGCGCTCTGGGGGCTGGTAGTGGTGCTGGCGGTGCTGGGGGTCATCGCTGCGGCAATCTGGTTTATCTATCGAGACCTTGTGGCCTGGTGGTTCGAGACGTACATCATCACAAACAAGCGTATTGTGAGCTGGAAGGGGCTTGTGGAGCCGGTGCGCAAGGCGATATTGCTTAGTAGTGTGCAGCAGGTAGGCACCAGTCAGAAAGATATCCTGGGAGTTTTGCTGGGGTACGGTACCGTGAATGTCTACCTGGACGGAAGCCAGCTCAATATGGAAGGGGTCCCTCACCCCAAGAAAGTACGCGAAGCCCTGCAAGGGATCGTGGGCAAAGTGACGCCTGCCAAAGCGAAAGAAGAGAAGCAGCCAATGCCGCAGGACCGTGATATTGCTGGTGTGCTGGAACAACTGGCAAAAGGGAAGGAGGTGCCGCCGCTACCAGATCCCGATGCTGACTATCCTCCTCTGCGCGGTCACAATGGCCCCAGGCGTACGTTCGGCGGAATCTTGCGTATTCCTTGCGACGTTCGCTATACGCAGGGGGAACGTACCGTCAAATACATCCAGCGCTCGAAATATGTGCTGGCGAGAGACCTTTTCTCGCCGCTGATGAGCCTATTCGTGTTATTGCTGCTCTCAGTAGTCTCTTCATTTTCTTTGCATTTGCAGGGAACGGCCCTGCAAATCTGGTGGTCTGTTGTGGGCCTGGCAGCGGTGGCGCTGCTGATCTGGGCAGGATTGATCTACACGAACTACGTTGATGACGTCTATATACTTACGACCAAGCGTATTATTGATATTAACCGGCATCTAATTTTCTTCTATCCCACGCGGGATGAGACTGAGTACAAGAACATCATAAACGTCAGAGTCAGGATTCCCAGCCCTATTCAGCGTTTCCTGGATGTGGGAGATGTGGTGATAGAGACACCGGGCAGCAATCCTGATATCATTTTGCGCACAGTTGATCATCCTTTCCAGTTGCAGGATGAGGTTATGGGGATCAAGACATATAAAGAGAGAGCGGACGATGCCAGGAAGGATGCCGAGGCCAAGAAGAATTTGCAGCGCTGGTTTGCAGCAGTGCTGGTGAAGCTGGAAGAGAAGGCGAAGAGCCGGGGTGCGCCTGATCTCAGCAACATGGAAGTGCTGACGGCGATGGCCTATGCGCGAGAGGTTGGCCTGGATGTGTCAGTATCGGGTGAGGCCGAGGAATCCGCCAATATTCCGCCAGGGCAGGTGGTGCGTCAGAATCCCCTACCTGGGACGTTGATGGAAGAGGGAAGTAAAATTGAAGTTGTTTTAAGTAAACGTCCAACCCAGATCAAAGTTTGAGGCGCAAGGGCCGGCCAGCAGACTGGTCGGTCCTTATCACTTTTTTCACAGGGACCCCCAGGAGAACATTCGGCAGGACTGCCGGCGTCCTCTCCTCTCTCCTGCTATTGACTAGCGCCCGTCGATGCGAGCCAGCAGAGCAATACACTCAATGTGGTAGGTTTGCGGAAACATATCCACAGGTTGTGCTGAAACCAGATGGTAGCGGCCACTGGAGCAAAGAGTAGCGATATCGCGTGCCAGTGTGCTGGGGTCGCAGGAGACATAGCAGATGACGCGCGGCGCGACGACCTGTAATGCCTGGAGCGCTTTAGGATGGCAGCCAGCGCGTGGTGGATCGATCAGCGCGACGTCGATACGCTCGCGGTGGTAGTGCAACTGGTTGAGCAAGCGTTCCAGAGTTCCCTCAAGGACTGTGATATTATTCTGGTTATTCATCTGGGCGCTGGCGCGTGCATCCATCACTGCGCTGGGCTGGGACTCGATGGCGATGACGCGCGCGCTGCGTGGGGCCAGGAAGGCTGAGAAGAGACCCACGCCGCTGTAGCCATCGAGCACTACATCCGAACGTTGTGGCTCCAGCATAGCCAGTGCCCGTTCGACGAGGACCGCTGTCTGGATGATATTGACCTGGAAGAAGGAGTCGGCGGAGACGCGGAAGCGTCGGCCAAGCAAGACATCAGTCAAGAACTCCTGGCCCGCGAAGATGCGTCCGTAGCGTCCTCCGACGCGCTCAACGATCACTCCCACGATGCCCGGTGCAATAGTCATCAGTTCCTGAGCGAGTTGCTGAGGATTTTCCATGAGCGAGCCGGGGCGGGCATGGATTGAGAGCAGTGTTGGCACAGCTTTGACTTCAGTGATACTGGTCGATGAATTGGCGGCGGCGCCTATCGCGCCACGTATTGTGAAGCCCTGGATCATCGCGCCCAGCGTATCTCCGAAGTAGGCTTTGAGTTTTCTACGCACCAGTTGATAGACCTGGTCTAGCGCAGGATGGAGCAACGGGCAATCTTCCAGGTCCTGGACATCGTGGCTATCAGTAAGTTTAAATCCTATTTCACCTTGCGGGCTGACAGTAAATAGCGCGATGTTACGATAGTGCCAGGGAGGAATCCCCTGGGGCATGCCAATTGTGGGGTGAACGAGGGCGTCTGGCTGTTTACCGATACGGACGAGGAGTTGGCGGACGATATGCGCCTTCCAGGTGAGCTGTGCCGGGTAGGAGATATGCTGCCACTGGCAGCCACTATCAGTCAGCAGCGGGTAAGCGGGTTCGACCCGTTCGGGGGAAGGACGCAAGATTTCCAGCAATTGTGCGCGTGCATGTCCCCGGCGCTCCTCGATGATTTCTACTCGGACTCGTTCTCCTGGGATACCGCCGGGGACGAACAGGACACGACCCTCATAGCTGCCCACAGCATCGCCTCCGTAGGCGAGATCTGTAAGTTCAACGTCAATGCTCATATTCACCTCGGCGGCCACCCTACGACGTTACCTGTCGTCGATGCCGTCCCATCTTTCCAACATTTTGAATTTACCTATCCTATGACTACCTGACCCCGAATAGGAGCTGGGTAAAGCCAGAGATCACCAGTCTGGCCCCTGCTCTGGCCAGTTCGCCCGCCCTGACTGTGGAGTATAGTAAGCCTATCAGGCTGGCAACTCTCCTGCCTCTGGTTCTTGCGGTGTGAGATCAGGTGAGGCAGGACGATAGCACTTCATCCTGCCTGCGAGAGATGTCCTCTACTCACAGCAGGAGTGGCTGTTTGGGCGGTGCATAGAGTCGTGTGCCGAAACGGCTGAGCAGGACGGCTCCAAGTCCTACCAGGCCGGCTGCTAGGCTGATGGCCCAGCCGATATAGGGAAGTGACCCGGCAAGTGCCAGCACTGCCGATCCTACGATCACCTGTATCGGACGTGTATGTTGCTGTGGCGCGATGATACGCAAAAGGTATTCGCCAATGGACCAGCCAACCGCAACGGTGCCTAATGCCCAGGCGGCAAGCAGCCCTAATGCTACTATAATAGCCAGTGGAATAGGTATAATGAGCGCGATCAATATGACCATCACCACTGGCGCCAGTAGCACGCTGAGCAACCCTAATACAAGACTGCGGCGCTTCTTGTATTGCAGAGTAGTACGTACCAGCATCACGTGTTCTGGCAGCAGGGTTGTCAATAAGAGTGCCAGCGCTACCCACGTAAGAACTGACCAGAAGCGAAAGGTCGGGCCACCATCTCCCAGGAGCAAAAGGCTGACGCTCTCGGTACAGTCGAAGACGTTGCCATGCAGCCGTGATTCCGTACCTTCGATCCATTGTCCTCCACAGACATGTATGTTCCCATTCACACGCGCACTGTTCTGCAAGGTGAGCTCCCCTCCATAGAGAGTAACGTTTCCTTCAACGAGTCCGCCAATCAGCACGCTCCCATTGAAAGCAACAATATCTCCCTTCACCTCACCCTGCACGATCATTGTTCCCCCAAACGAGGTCAAACTACCACACACCACCTCCCCGCTGCTCACTACTACCGTACTGCCGAAAGAGGGCTTCTGGTGATCTTCGGTGCAGTCACGGACCGGGGCCTCTCTCTGGCTGCCTTTAGCCAGAGCAGTGCTACTTCCGCTGATAAACTGTCCTCCTCCCCCTATGATCAGCACTGCTATAGCTAGCAGTTGGCAGATTCCTGGCAGCGTGAGCATGAATCTGCGAATTTTTCTGCCTGTTTGCATATCTGCCTCCCGACCATAGCCGTCTCAAACTGGCACCCTTCCGTCCGCTCTTTCTTCCCTTCTCTTCCGTCCCCCGCCCTGTCCTGTTTCTCTTCGCCGGCTATGATCCTCGCCGGCTACGCCTCCTGAGGGGGGCGCATCAGGCGAAGCCACATCCCCATCATGATGACGACAATAAAAGCTATACCTGACAGGAGCCAGCTATTATGTGTAGCAGTTGCCAGCCCTATCTGAAGGTACTGAGCCAGAATGATACATATATCAATAACACCATTGAGCCAGTAGAGGCCCTTGACTACAAGGTCGGTTTGCACGATGGTCATAGCAAGCAGCAGGAGAGGAATACTGCTAATTGTAAAGATGCTGAGGGCAGCGAAGGCTGCTCCAATGCTGCGTATGCGTTCGACCCGCGACTGCTGCTGCTGGCGGATATCTTGCAGTTGCTGTGTGATGCGTTGCTGCTGCTGGATTGCCAGCATAATACGATCAGTAGTAATGCCAACCTGCCTACGGGGAGCGGAGGAAGAGAAGATGGCGTGCATCCGTTGCAATTTCTGCTCGAACGCTCGGCAAGTGGTACACTGTTGCAAGTGCTGATCCAGGGCCTGGGCATCCGAAGGGGCGAGATCGCTGTCGCCGTCATACCGAGCATCCAGCCACTTTCTAGCGTCGTGGCAGCGCATCGATCTGCTCCTCCTCGTGTACGGTGTGCGCTTGCTGCATATAGCGTGCCAGCAGTTCGCGGGCGCGGTGCAGGCGTGCCTTCACCAGCGGCTGTGTGAGATTGAGGGCAGCCGCTATCTCCTCGTAGGAGAAATCGTACCAGTAGCGTAGGACGATCACCGCCCGGTATTTGCCCGGCAGGCGTTGTAAGTATTTCTGGATCTCATCCTGTTGTTCGCCCTGCAAAGCAGATTGTTCAGGTCCGACATTGGCATCGACGATCCATTCCAGAAATGGCACGTCTTCCAGTGGCAGGGCAAGAAAACGCCTGCGCCTGAGCTGGTCAATTGCCAGGTGGGAAGCGATAGAAAGTAGCCAGGTGCTGAATTTATGTACAGCTTTGTAGGTGCTGAGCTGGGTGTAAGCTCGCACGAAGGTTTCCTGCGTAACGTCCTCGGCCTCTGTTGTGTTCCCTAGCATGCGATACGCAAGGTTCTGCACGGCATCTTTGTATCGCTCGACGAGTACAGAGAAGACATCTTGATCGCCATTGAGAACCAGCTCGACGAGCGCCGTATCGCTCAGCGATCCCACGACGGCTCCTGTCCCCCCCCGCCGGCTGGCGATCGGACCTGTGCTGGTAGTACCCTGTACACCCGCTGCACCTGCCACTCCTGCCACTGATTGAGCACCTTGACTACGACGCGCCTCTCGGCCTACATTCGCTATTGATCCTATTCCACCAGGCATATGTAAAGCGTTCACAGTTGATTCCATATTGGCACCGCTCGCTGTTTTTTTCCTGTTTTTCGCATTGGCTTTGATTGAGAGAGCATGTTACAACCCCTCTATTAGAAAAATACGAGCGGTAAGGAAAAAAGTTGTAATCTTCTGTTGCAGTGTAACACGGATGGACGCTTCCTGGCAAGTAGGTAGGTACTTCCGCCCAGAGAGATGGGACGGATAAGAGGCCGGGCAGGTGGGGCGGGAGGGAATCGAACCCTCACGACCTTGCGGTCAGGGGATTTTAAGTCCCCGGCGTCTACCGTTCCGCCACCGCCCCCCATCTGATGTCCTGTGTTTGTAATAGTATCATGATGAGCCTGCCCCGTCAATCACTTTGTTTCCCGCCCCGGGTTTTCTCTGTTGACGAATGAGAACAGGTAAGCGATAATACAATCCGTAATTGTAGCGAAATGTGTTTCTAGAGAAGGAATCAATCATCCAGGCAGGTTATCATGACAACTGGTATGGAGAATGGGCAGGTAGCCTTGCAACACCTGCTACGAGGAGTGTATGAGGTCATCGTGGTTGGTGCCGGTCACGCCGGCTGCGAAGCGGCTCTGGCGAGTGCACGCATGGGGCGCAAGACGTTGCTGATCACCATGAACCTGGATAGTGTGGCGCTGATGCCGTGCAATCCGTCGATGGGCGGGCCGGCAAAAGGACATTTGATCAAGGAGATCGACGCCCTGGGCGGGGAAATTGGCCGCAATACCGACCGCACATTTATCCAGATTCGCATGCTCAACACAAGCAAAGGTCCGGCTGTACAGGCTCTGCGCGCCCAGTGCGATAAGCAGGCTTATCGGCTGGCGATGAAATTCGTCCTGGAGGGCCAGCCGAATCTGGAACTGAAGCAGGCCACTATCGCGCGTCTGCTGAGCCACACCGATGAGCAGGGACGGCAGGTGATTGATGGCGTGGTCACAAATAATGGCTGGCGCTACGAAGCAAAAGCGGTTGTGCTGACGACAGGTACCTTTATTAATGGCCGGCTGGTTGTCGGCGAAAAAACACAACCCGGCGGCAGAGCCGGCGAAGGACCGGCTCTTGGCCTCTCCGACTCTCTGCGTGGACTCGGCCTGGAGATACGCCGTTTCAAAACGGGTACTCCCCCGCGTATCGACGCACGTACCATCGACTTTAGCAAAACGGAGCCGCAGCCGGGTAGCCGCGTTCCTCTCTTCTTCTCGAAGGATGTTTCGGCGCGCGTAGATGTGCAATTGCCGGGCGGGCGCCCCAATCCCATCTATCCTGTGACCGACGAGGATCTGCACGGCTGGCGACCACAGCTCCCCTGTTACCTGGTGCGGACAACGGCGCGCACCCACCAGATCATTCGTGATAACCTGCATCGCTCTCCCCTCTATACCGGCATTATCGAGGGCATTGGTCCGCGCTACTGCCCGTCTATCGAAGATAAAATCGTGCGCTTCGCCGATAAAGCGTCGCATCAGATATTCCTGGAGCCTGAGGGCTGGCGCACCGGTGAGGTCTATGTGCAAGGAATGAACACCAGCCTGCCTGAAGATGTGCAACTGGCAATGTTGCGCAGCATTCCCGCTCTGGAACATGTGGAGATGATGCGTGTGGGCTATGCCGTCGAGTATGACTACGTGCCGCCTGAGCAGCTTTTGCCGACACTGGAGACAAAAGCGGTCTCCGGCCTCTTCCATGCCGGGCAGATCAACGGCACTTCCGGCTACGAAGAGGCGGCTGCACAGGGCATCGTGGCAGGCATTAATGCGGCTCTGCACGCGCGCGGCGAAGATCCGTTCGTACTCGGACGCCACGAGGCTTATATCGGCGTGCTGATTGATGACCTGGTGACACGCCCGATGAGCGAGCCGTACCGCCTGCATACCTCGCGCGCTGAGTATCGCCTGCTGCTGCGCGCTGACAGCGCCGATCTGCGCCTGAGCGATTATGCCTATAGATTCGGCCTGATCGACGAGCAGCGGTACAGCGATGTTGTCCGCAGGCGTGAGATGATTCAGCGCACGCTGGCCCAGCTGGATCGCAAAGTGTTTACCTCTTCACGACTGGTGGAGAGCGCCGCCCGCGCTCTCGGCATCGGCTCGCTCGGACAGATGCTGACCGCGCGCGAGCTGCTGCGCCGTCCCGACGTGCGGTACTTCCAGGTTGCACAGCTATCAGCGAGCGTCGCAGCGTCCCATAACGGGGAGGTACATGGAGAGAGCAATGGCAACGATGTCGCTAGTATGCACGTTCTGCCAGCATTGCCTGATGAAGCTGCCGATGAAGTAGAATTGCAAGTGAAGTACGAGAGCTATATCCGCAAGCAGGAACAGATGGTACATCGCACGCGGCGCCTGGAAGAAATGCGCATTCCTGAGTCTCTGGACTACCAGCAGATACCCCATCTCCGTACCGAAGCACGTCAGAAGCTGACCCGTACACGCCCGCGTACCGTCGGCCAGGCATCGCGCGTTGAAGGTGTTACTCCTGCGGATATAGCCATTTTGATGGTCTATCTGGAAAAAGTACGGGCGTTACGTGCTTCCTCTTGACATAGACCGCATTAAACGGGTACCATACACACGCATATTACCCATTTATAATCTATCGATAGACAATTGAAAAGTAAGCATGTTTCAGATCGATCAGTACAAGAAGAGAGGAATCTGTGTATATTCTTGTTGTAGATGACGAGCAATTTGCAAATATGCTGGTACAATTCGTGCTCAGCAGAGAGGGGTTCGAGGTTGAGACGACCGATAATCCGCGCGGCGCATTGCAGATGATTCGCAAGCGCGAGCCGGATCTGCTGCTGCTGGATGTGACGATGCCTTATCTCAACGGCTTTGAGTTTTCACAGAAATTGCGCGAGGAAGGTTACGAAATCCCCACGATCTTCGTGACGGCTCGCGATTCACTGGAAGACCGGCTACATGGCTTTGGCATTGGCGCGGATGACTATATTTGTAAACCCTATAACCACCAGGAGCTGGTTGCGCGCGTTCAGGCCGTTCTACGCCGTATCAAAAAGCAAGAGGCGCTCAATGGCAACCATTGCCTGCGCGGCGGCAACCTGGAACTGTTTCCTGCCGACTTAAAGGTAGTGATCGATGGCAAAACTTCTATTATGCTTACACGTACAGAGATGCATGTATTGCGTGCTCTGATGACGAATCAGGGCCAGGTGGTGGATCGTGACCAGTTGCTAGCGCAAGTATGGAATGACAGCGAAAGTAACAGCAATATTGTCGATGTCTATATTCGTCGCCTGCGCCTCAAACTGGAGGAGGACGCTGAGCGGCCTCGCTATATCGTCTCGGTCCGGGGGGTAGGGTACAAATTTGTTGGAAAGTGAAAGTTGGGACTATGCATCTTCCTTCTCTGGATGCTATCGTTGAACACACTCCTGATGCGATCATTACGTTAGATCAGGAATGGCGTGCGCTTGACCTCAATCCTTCCGCTATGGCACTACTTGGTAGTACGTCATCTGTTGTGGGCAAACCATGTATGGAGGTCCTTCGCTGTCAAAACTTGAACCGGATGGAGTTATGTGGCACATCCAGTTGTCCTCTGGCTCGTGTTTTGCAACAAAAACAACCACTACCCAATGAGGAGTTGATCATCGGGACTGAAGAAGAGCGTATGCGCGAGGTCTCAGCCAGCGTGACGCCGGTATGTGCCGGTGATGTGAATTATGTTGTATTTGTCGCTCGTGACCTCTCGGCTCTGAAGGTAGCTCATCGCGTGCGTTCAAATTTTCTCTCGATGGTTTCCCATGAGCTGCGCACGCCGCTCAATTCTGTGCATGGCTTTATCGATTTGCTGCTGCACGGGCATATGGGCAAATTGACGGAGGAACAGCAGACCTATCTGGGCTATACCCAGGAAGGAGTGCAGCAACTGGTTTCGATTGTTGAGGATATTCTCTTCATCACACGCTCCGACCTGGGGCAGTTCGAGATCAAGCGGGAAGAGGTGCAATTACACACGCTGGTCGATCAGGTGATAAAGAGCTTGCAGCCGCAGGCGCTCAAGGCGGAGGTGAGACTCTATCAGGACATTCCCGCTGAGATGCCGGCGCTCTCTGTCGATCCTCAACGCATCAAGCAAGTGCTGAATAATCTGATTACCAATGCGATCAAATTTACGCCCACCGGGGGGGGTGTGATCGTCAGTGCGCGCTGCGACAACAGGCAGTTCGTGACGGTTTCGGTGGCCGATACCGGCTATGGCATCGCGCCTGAGGATCGCCAGCACGTCTTTGAGCGTTTCTACCAGTCGAATCATAGCCAGCAGTCGAAGCTTGGTGGATATGGCCTGGGCCTCTCGATTGCAAAGTTGATCGTTGAGCAGCACGGCGGGACGATTGGCTTTGATACGGTGGTCAATAAAGGCACGACTTTCTTTTTCTCTCTGCCATTATGTCGTGAACAGGAGGAACAGACTGAATAGCCAGCCGCTACCAGCCCGGCAGTTGTCGCCTCTGACTGGTAAACTCATCCTGTTGCATGTGTGGAGTGAGGGACAATCACTTGCAGGCGCTGATCA
>JADBKA010000088.1 GCA_014896635.1 Ktedonobacteraceae bacterium | reverse complement strand
GGAAAAAGATACTTTTCGGGGGGGGGGTACTCATCCCGTAACGGCGTGGGTACCCCTCGAAAATCTCTTTATGCGCTAATCTCCAGCCCGACTTTGCTCCAGGCGACGCGAACGGCCTGCTGTTCGGCGCTGTTCTGACCGAAAAGGCGAGCCGCGTTGGCGAGCGTGCGCCGGGCGAAAGTGCGAAAACCACTATTGGGCCTGAGGCCAGAGTCACGCAGCGTTTCATACCAGATGAGACCGGCTTTCTCCCAGGCGTAGCCTCCCAGTTCTACAGCAGCCAGGTAGAAGGCATGATTGGGGATACCGGAGTTGATATGCACGCCTCCATTATCCTCGAAGGTATAGACGAAGTCGCGCATATGAGCGGGCTGAGGGTCCTTCCCGAGGACGGGATCATCAAAGGCCGTGCCGGGCGCCTTCATAGAGCGCAGCGCGACACCCTGGACTCGTTCGGTAAACAGGCCAGCGCCGATCAACCAGTCGGCCTGATCTGCGGTCTGTTGAAGGGCAAACTGTTTCACGAGAGAACCGAACACATCGGAGAGTGATTCGTTGAGCGCGCCTGGCTGGCCTGAGTAGATCAGTCGCGCCTCGTCCTCGGTCACGCCGTGCGTCAGTTCGTGGCCAATCACATCGAGTGAAATAGTGAAGCGATTGAATAATTCCCCATCACCATCGCCGAACACCATGCGTTCTCCATTCCAAAAAGCATTATTGTAGTGCTGGCCGAAGTGGACAGTTGCATTGAGCGGCAGCCCACTATCGTCGATGGAATTGCGCTCGTAGGTCTTCCAGTAGAAGTTGTAGGTCGCGCCGAGTCCATCATAGGCTTCGTCGGTTGCCGGATCGCCGGTGGAAGGAGCGCCTTCACCGCGTACCATGTCACCGGGCAGGGTTTGTGTATTGTGAGCATCGAAAATTGTGCGCTGTGGCTGGCCTTCGACGGCCAGGGTGACGCGGCGGCGTACTGCCGGTTGCGCTGGCAGCGCCTGGGTAGCGCGCAGCAAGCGAAATGTCTGGTCGGCTGCCAGCGTTTGCAACGCTGTGGAGCGTTGCTGTGCTGTTCCATTCTGGGCAATAGCGCGGAGAATATACGGTGGCAGAATGGGACAGATGGGACAGATGGCGTGCGAGTGGATCGTCTTTGCATCCATACGAGAGACTCCTTCCTCCATGTTTTGCCCTGCGGCATTCCTTTGTTGTCTCCGTTGCTATCCATTATACGAAGGCAGCCAACATTTTTCGCCGGTGCTTTTTATTCTTAGCGCCTGGCCTGCAAATAGGAGAGTAGCGCCTGCATCGCAGGATTCTCAACGGGATCGGTCAAACGCACGCTATGCTGTCTTCCCTCATCCTCAACGGTGATGACATACTGCTGGTAATCGGCGGCGCCCGGCGGCGGGGGTGAGACCGTTTCTGGCAGATCGAAGAAGCGGGTGGCCTGTACCAGGCGTTTGAGTTCGGCGGCTTCAGAGGCGGGCAGGTGATCAGTGTCGATCACTACCGGCTTACGGAGACCTGGGAAGAAGGCGATTCCTCCTTCTATTTTCAACTGTACCCGCATGGGAAATTTCCTCCTTCTCAAAGCCATGAGGAGAAAACGGCAGAAGAGAGGGGGCTACCAAAGAAAATCAGAGCGGCTCGACGCGCAGCAGCACATCGCCTTTTTGCACTACATCCCCGTTCTTCGCCACAATAGCCACAACACGGCCCGTTACCTCGGCTGTGATCTCGTTGAAGACCTTCATAGCTTCGACCAGAGCAACAACCTGCCCGACGTGTATAACGTCGCCGACCTGCACAAAAGGCGGCGAGGCAGGCGAGGCGGCAGCGTAGTACACGCCTGTCAGCGGCGCCACCACCGGCACGCTATGATCGGCGCGCGGCGCGTTTGAAGCGCCAGGAGGATCATCAGCCTGTGCGGGCATGGCCGTCATCATCATGCCGGGCGTGCGGCGGATGACAATTTCAGTATCCCCTTCAGCTAACTCTAACTCACTGATCGTACTGCCTTCAAGCATCTGGATCAGGTGCTCGATGCGCTCCAGCCATCCTGGTTTTTCCGGTGTTTCCATGAATTTGCTACTCTTCGTACCGTTTGAAGATCATGCTGGTATTGTGGCCGCCGAAGCCCATCACATTTGACATCGCCACATTGACGGTGGCATGCCGCGCTTCGTTCGGCACATAGTCGAGATCACATTGTGGGTCGGGATGGTGCAGATTGATGGTTGGCGGAATAATGCCCGTCAGGATCGTTTGAATCGAGATGACCGCCTCAACTGCGCCGGCAGCCCCCAGCGTATGGCCCGTCATCGACTTGGTGGAACTGATTGCCAGGCGGTAGGCATGATCGCCAAAACAGGTTTTGACGGCCTGCGTTTCTGCACTATCGTTGTACGGCGTCGATGTGCCATGCGCATTGATGTAGTCAATCTGGTCGGGACGCAGTCCGGCCTTTTGCAGGGCGCGTCGCATCGCTCGCACCAGTCCCTCTCCGCCCGGCGCCGGCTCGGTCACGTGGTGGGCATCGCTCGTGCAGCCGTAGCCGACCATCTCGGCCAGGATGGTCGCGCCGCGCGCCCTAGCAAACTCCAGGTCTTCCAGAATCAACGTGGCAGAACCCTCGCCCATCACGAAGCCGTCGCGCGTGGCATCGAAGGGACGGCTCGCGCCCTGGGGATCGTCGTTACGACGCGAAATGGCGTGCATATTGTCAAAGGCCGCCATGCCAATCGGTGTGATGGCCTTTTCCGAGCCGCCGGCGATCATCACTTTCGCATCTCCGCGCCTGATCGTCTCCCACGCCTCGCCAATCGTATTGCCACTGGTAGCGCAGGCCGAGACTGCCGCCCAGTTTGGTCCCCTGGCTCCCGTGAGAATCGAAACGACGCCGGGCGCGCCATCAATCACCATCATCGTAATAAAGAACGGACTGATGCGATCAGGCCCTCTCTCATGGAGGATCTTGAACTGATCATGCAGCGTCGTCAGGCCGCCGATACCACTGCCGATATAGACACCCACATCATCGGCAATATCGTCAGTGATTTCAAGCTTTGCCTGGGCCAGCGCCTGTTTCGTTGTAGCAATAGCGAGTTGCTCGTAGGGATCATTGCGCCGTGCCTCTTTGCGATCCATGTACAGTAATGGATCGAAGTTCTTGATCTGCGCGCCAAACTTCACGCGAAATGCGCTGGTATCGTATGCAGTAATTTCGCTGACACCAGACCTCCCCTGACACAGTGCTTCCCAGTTGGACGCCAGGTCGTTACCTAACGAGGTCACTAACCCCATTCCGGTGACAACAACACGAGACATAGAGTGCTTCCTCCTGTATGTCTTTGACAGTACCTCGCTGGGAGCTTAGATCCCCAGAGCGACGGCTTCTTCCTGTATGAAGCGAGTATGGGTATCGCCTCGCATAAACCTTTCGTGCTTGAGCAAACGCTGCTGGAACGGGATGGTTGTTGTGACGCCCTCGATGATGAACTCATCGAGCGCCCGCTGCATACGTGCAATAGCAGCTTCACGAGTCTCGTCCCAGACGATCAATTTTGCCAGTAGTGAGTCGTAGTGGGGTGGGATCTCATAGCCGGCGTAGAGGTGGCTATCAACGCGCACCCCTGGCCCACCCGGCGGCAAATAGTGCTCTACCACGCCCGTCTGCGGGCGAAAGTCCTTGCTGGCATCCTCAGCAGTGATGCGACATTCGATGGCATGCCCTCGCAATCTGACATTCTCCTGCTCCAGCGCCAGTGGCAGGCCGGCTGCAATGCGTATCTGCTCCTTGACCAGATCGAGACCTGTCACCAGTTCGGTCACAGGATGCTCAACTTGCAGGCGCGTGTTCATCTCCATAAAATAATAACGATTCTGCTCGTCTACCAGAAATTCCAACGTACCGGCGTTGCGGTAGCCGATCTCCTGTATCGCACAGACCGCCTGGCTGCCAATTCTGTCGCACAGTTCGCGGGGTAACAGTGGGGCAGGCGCTTCTTCCAGCACTTTCTGGTTGCGCCTCTGGCAGGAGCAATCACGTTCGCCGAGATGCACACCATGCCCATAATTATCAACCAGTACCTGTATTTCTACATGACGTGCGCGCTCTAAATAGCGTTCGAGATAGATGCCATCGTCATGAAATGCTTCACGCGCCTCGTTCTGGGCGATGGTGAAGGCGCGCTCGAACTCTTCAGGCGCCCTGACCAGGCGGATACCGCGTCCCCCGCCGCCGGCGACGGCTTTGAGCATCAGGGGAAAGCCGATCTCCTGTGCGGCCTCACGCGCTTCGATTAGCGTGCGCAGGACCGACGTTCCTGGCAGCGTGGGTAAGCCTGCCCTGACCATCGCCTCACGCGCCGACGCTTTATCACCCATGATTGCCATGACCTTTGCTGAAGGGCCGATAAACGTGATATTAACGTCGTGGCAAATTTCGGCGAAGCTGGTATTCTCCGCCAGAAAGCCGTAGCCAGGGTGAATGGCGTCTGCGTTAGAAATAAGGGCGGCACTGATAATGTTGGGAATGTGCAGGTAGCTTTTTCCACTGGCACCCGGACCAATGCAGATACGCTCGTCTGCCATGCGCACAGGAAGTGAGTTGCGGTCAGCTTCTGAGTGGACGATCACGCTGCGTATTCCCATTTCCCGGCAGGCCCGGATGACACGCAGCGCGATTTCGCCGCGATTAGCAATCAAGATTTTACGAAACATAAACCCCAGGATGAAGCCGAAAGCCTCATCTCTCTCCTCTAACTGCGAGCTTCCCATGCAGGGTATTTACGCAATTATATCACAGAGGGGGAAGTGTTGCCGTTTGAGGATACGAGTGAGATCTCCTCGCCGTCACCTCGATTTAGAAGATCTCCTGCTCGCGCGCCAGATTCAGCAGAACGGCAGGGACCTCGCGCTGTGGCGTATGAGCCAGCAGATCGAGCTTCGCATTGATCTCGTTCTGGAGTGCGGCCACCGCATCCCAGTCTTTCTGCCGGCAGGCGGTACAGATCTTGATCATCAGATCGGGATAGGCGCAGGCAAAGGCGGAAACTACGCCGCTGGCGCCGAGCATCAGGCCGTAGCTGGTGAGCCGTTCATTGCCTACCATCAGACTGAATGGCCGGCCTCGCCGGCGTCCCCAGGCGAGATACGCTGCAAGGCGCGCGACATCGCCGCTGCTATCCTTGATGCCCTCGATATTGAAGCGCTGGTCGATGGTGGTGAGCAGATCCGGGTCCCAGCCGGTGCGCACAGCAGCCGGAATATGGTACAGGTAGATCTCCAGGTTGCTCTGTTTGCCGTCCTGTCTGCCATCCAGAGCGGCATCCAGCCAGGCCAGCAGATCCGCGTGCGTCCACATACCATAGGATGGTGGTGTCAGCGCCACGCCTTTAACACCAAGCGAACCGGCATGCTCCAGCAGTGTATGCACATCTTCTGCCGCGTTGGCTGAAATGGCTGCGACCATCTTCTGCTGCTGTCGCTCGCCCGCTGCATTGATGGCCCGCACCAGGCGTTCCAGCACCTGCATGCGTCGCCGAACTGAGAGTTCCGCTCCCAGACCCGTCGTGCCAGGCGCGAAAAAGCCGTCCACGCCACGCGCTAGCAGGCGCTCAACCGCTCGTTCCAGCAGATCAGCCTCGGCCCTGTTCCACAGATCTGGCAACGCAGCCCAGACTCCCTCAATCATACTTTGTCCCTCTCTTTTCTAGCCAGCTATTTTACGGATATATTATATATCCTGGTGAAGGTCATCGACTAACCTTTCAGACTACCGGCCATTAACCCGCCCACAAACCAGCGTTGCAACGCGATATAGACAAGCATCGGCACCAGCGAGATCACCGTCAGAATAGCGAAGAGCTTCCCCGGATCGGTCATAAACGGACCCTCGAAGACCAGCGGCAGCAGCGGTACCGTTTTCATGCCCGTATCAGTCATGACCACCAGCGCGAGAAAGAACTCATTCCATGAATAGAGAAACTGCCAGATCGCCACTACCAGAATAGATGGCCTGATCACTGGCACAATCGTGCGCCAGAGCACCTGCCAGGGCGTGGCTCCGTCGATCAACGCCGCCTCTTCCAGATCCGCAGGCACATTGTCCATCGCGCCTTTCACTACCAGCAGGCCAAGTGGGATGCCAATGGCCGTAAAAGGACCTATCAGGCCGAAGTAGTTGTTGAGCAGCGACATCTGCTTTAACTCGACCGTGAGTGGTACGATCAGCGAAGCCAGAGGAATCATCAGGCCGGAGATCAGCACGTAGAAAATCAAGCCCGCGCCCTTAATCCGCAGGCGCGAGATGCCAAAAGACGCCAGCAGCACGACGAAGACCGTCAGCGCGACCGAACTCAGGGAGACGATCACGCTGTTGAGGAAATACTGGTAGAGGCCGGGACTGCTCAGTACCTGCCTGTAGTTGTCAATCAGCGGATGGGGCGCGATCAGTACCGGCGAGAAGCTCGTGATTGGATCGCGCAGTGAGAGGTCGATCATATAAATCGTCGGCAGCAGGCTGAGCAGCGTCATCAGCAGTACCACGACATAGGCCGGCACGTTCCATCCTGCTTTACGCAAGCGCCGGCGCCAGAGAAGGCGCTTTATCTGTATACGTCGTTCTTGCTGTACCTGAGCCTGTTGAAGGATTCCGCTCCCCATATGGCTATCTCCTTCCAATGGCGAACTCGCCGCGCGTTACCAGCAGTTCGCCCCCTGCAATCACCAGAGCGAGTATCAGAAGAATAATCGAGATTGCCGATGCATAATGCATATTGTTTTCCAGAAACCCTTTCTGGAAGATGTAGGTTGCCATCACCTGTGTGGCATTGGCCGGGCCGCCGGTGGTCATCAGATAGATTAAAGGGAACTGTTGCAGCGCCTGGATCGGGCCAAAAATGAGCAGCGAGAGATGCGTTGAGCGGACCAGCGGGAAGAAAATGTAGCGGAGCTGCGCCCAGACGCTCGCGCCATCCACTTCAGCCGCTGCGATCAACTCATCGTCTATAGTGGCAATGCCCACACTATAGAGGAGAACGTAGTAACCCACCCACTGCCAGACATTCACGGCGATCACAGCATACGTCGCCGTCGCCTGACTACTAAGCAGATCTGGGAAGCGATCAGCCATGCCGAGATGCTGGAAAAGACCATAGACCAGGCCGTACTGTGGCGCGTAAATGTTCTGGAAAACGATGGCGATGACGGTAGGAGTCACAACCATCGGCAGGAAGAGAATCGTGCGATAGATCGCGCGTCCACGCACAATTACGCGCTCCAGCAGCAACGCAATGAAAAAGCCGAGTGCCATCTGAATAAGGGTGGTACAGACCACCCAGGTTAACGAGTTGCGCAGCGCAATCCAGAATACGTCATCGTCAGCAATCTGGAAATAATTTTGCAGGCTCCAGCTTTCAACGATGGATGCATCGCCTTGCGATAAACTGTTTATGACATTATAAATGATAGGAAACAGCAGGAAGACGGAGAACAGCGCCAGGCCGGGGATGACGTAGATCCAGCCGGTCCAGCGCATCCTTTTCCCATAGGGTGAGACTTGCACAGGAGTTCTCCTCAGCGTACGGGGGTTCAGAGGGAGAGGCGCACCCCTGAACCCCGCTCATAAAGAAACGTTTGTGTCAAAAGCCTGTAGCCAGGCTATTTACCCGCCTGGGCCTGGGCGACGCTCTGAACTTTCGCCATCGCCTGCTCCGGTGGGAGCGTGCCTGCGCCGACCGCTTGCAGATTCGAGACCAGTGCCTGCTGAACGGTCGGATTACCAATATAGTGGTTCTGAGCTTGTTGCAGGTCTTCGATGAACTGATTGTACAGCGCCATCACGTTTGCATCGACCTGGCCCTGCGGTTTGAAGCCGTTGAACGCTGGCAGGTCATTAAGATCGTTGACTGCCACCTGCTCGCCGACGCCGCTGATCAGCTCTTTCAGCACCTTCTTGCTGGCATCCAGCACAGCGGGTGATGAGTTGGCATTCTTTGGCAAGCCCCAGCCGAAGTCAATGCCGCCCATCGGGCCGGTTGGTTGTCCTCCGGCAGTCACAGCGGGGAAGGGGAAGGTGCCATAGTCACTCATAGTGCGCAGGCCGTCTGGAATGTTTTCCAGTTTGGTTTGCTGGAGCCACCAGGAACCGAGCGAGATGATGCCCACCTTGCCGGCAGCAAAAAGGTTCGCACCGGTCGGATACTGTTGCGCGCTCAGCGCGTTATCCTGGAAGACGTGTTTTGTGAAAAGCGTCTGCCAGACCTGGGCAGCCTTGATCATGCCGGGAGAGGTCCAGGTGGCCTTGCCCTGCACTGCTGCCGCCTGCAAGCTGGTGGGATCAGTCTGGGCAGCGATCTGCATATACACCCAGGCGACAAAGTTCACCTGCGCTCCTCCCTGGTAGAAGGGAATATAGCCGGCAGCTTTGATCTTCTGGGCGGCTTCGACCATCTGGTCGAGGGTCTTTGGTGGAGTCAGATGGAGCTGGTTAAAAATCTTCTTGTTGTACCAGAGGTTAATGACTTCGGTTTCCTGCGGTAGCATGTAGAAGTTCTCGTCACCGGGCGGATTGCCCAGGCGAGCTTGCTCAATCGCTATCTTCGGGAAATTCGATTGCCAGTTGGCTCCCCAGAACTCCTGGGCAATAGGATTGAGTGGTAGCAAATACTGGCGATACTCCTGGGTATCTGAGCCAGCCGGCAGGCCGATCAGATTGGGCAGTGAGTTAGAAGCCGCAGCCGCTTTCAAGGCGGTATTATACGCGGTGTGTGGCTGGATGCTCGCTTTGATCTGAATGTTGGGATACTTCTTTTCGATCTCGGCGATCATTTTCTGTGTGGTGCTGGAGATAGGCGTCCATGACCAGAGAGTGACAGTTATCTTCCCCGACGGCGTGCCGGCGCTCCCGCCGCTAGTGCCTCCGCCACCGCAGGCTGTGACAAGCACAAGAAGACTTACTGCCAGGATCGTGAAGATTGCTGGACGACCACGAATGTCGCTCCTACTACTTCGTTCGCTGTTCACAGTGAGATCCTTTCTCTTGATGTGCGTCTCTGCCATCAAGTTGTCAGAAGATGAGGCATCATATAAGGTTGTCATCTCTTTTCCTCATTTCTCTACCAGTAAAGAGAAAGAGAAAAAATTGTAGCCCTGTCATTTATGGCAGGGTTCGGGGAGCGCCGCCCCCTGATCCCCGCCAGCGGCCCATGCCAGGTCGAAGGTGGCATGGGTGATGAAAGCGCGATGCCTGCTAAATACAACGTGGAACGTGCCGTCCGGGGCAACCAGCGCCGTCGGATAGGAAAACTCTCCTTGCCCGCTTGCTAAAAGGCACGGCGGCGTCCAGGTACGCCCGCGATCAATTGAAACGCCGACAGCCAGGCGCTCGCGTCCCTGCGAGTCAGGATTGTAGACCAGGACCAGGCTCTCCTCACCCGTCCCGGTTTTGCCAGGAATGGCTGGTACGGCTACCAGCGCAATGCTGCTGTTGGGATTGGGCAGTGTGGTTGGCTGCGAGGCGGTCCAGCTCCGCCCGTCGTTGAACGACCAGGAAGCGAAAATAGCTCCCTGGTTGGAGCGCGAGTACATCAGGATCGAGCCGTCCGCCAGCTCGGCCAGCGCAGGCTGAATCGCTCTGCCGCGCGCGGTGGTATCCCCAAATAACTGCCAGTCGCGCTTCCCTGCTTCCTGTCGCAGTACCAGCGGCGCCCAGTTCTGCTCGTCGTAGACCGGCAGGAGCAGCGTTCCCGTGCGCAGACGGACTGGCGGGGTACGCGACATCAGCCCGGCCTCATCCCTGAGCAGTTCTGGCGAGGACCAGGTGCGTCCCCCATCGCAGGATTCGATGCAGGCCAGCCGGGCTGCGGTCCACCAGGAACCATAGAGGATGACAAAGAACAGGCGCACCAGGTTTGCTTCCGCGAAGAGCACCGGATTCCCCAGAGGAAGCGCGGGCAGTTTGAGCAGGAGCGTCGGCTCCGACCATCCGCCACCTGGACCGGGGACGCGCCTGGCACTCACCAGCACCGTATCCGACGCTCCTTCATACGATCCAGCATACCAGACTGTGAGCAGCTCGCCATTCGGTAGCATACACAGCGTCGGGGCATGAACCATCGGTGGAAAATGGTTGCTATCTACCTGTATATCCTCTATGTATATGCTGGTCATGGTCCCTATAACTTATGGGATATGCTCTCCATCAGATGAGAAAGGAGAAAAGTAGAGAACCGCTGGTTCTCTTACCGGAGTACACTGATTTCTCACATCCCCTCTTCTTCGCACCGGAAGCGGCAATACGGAAAAATCAGAAAACCTCGGTCTCTGGGAGAATAGGAAAGCACTACCTGACAAAAAATATATAATCCATACCGGCATTTTTGTCAATGTATCCTCAACATGGGCCAGTGATTCCTACTTTCCAATATATCCTCAACAAATTCGACTACGATCAGACAGGAGGATGCTGGCAACTCGGTTGCAGTACCGCCTGGACCTGGGAATCGTTCATGTTATCTTTTGTCAGGATGGTGACGCCTGTATCCTCGCTCTGCACGGTGGCGTGCTCGCGAATGATACGCACCATCGCGTTTACACTGTCATAACCCATCCTGAAAGGATTCTGCACAACCAGAGCCGAAATGACTCCCTGTTGAACGCCCTTGATTTCGTCTGGCGAAGCGTCCCAACCAACGATCACCACCTTGCCAGCTTTGCCGGCGCGCCGCACCGCTTCCGCAGCTCCCAGTACGCTCGGCTCATTGGCCGCGAAAATACCGTTGAGGTCTGGATGTGCGGTGAGAATGTCTTCAGCCACGCTCAAGGCCGTGTTGTAGTCACTCCTGCTGGACTGGTCAGCTACCAGTTGGATTCCGGGGTATTTCTTCAACTCTTCTTTGAAACCCTGCGCGCGCTGATCGTTTGTGGCGCTACCGGGCTGGAATTGGATGAGAGCAATTTTCCCTTTGTTGTTGAGCCGCTGCGCTAAAAGATCTGCCGCTTTGTGAGCCGAGGCGACGTTGTCGGTGGCGAAGAGAGGAACGTTCGACGGCTGAGGATAGGTTCCTGAGTCGATGTTAACCACCGGGATTTTCGCCTTGAGCGCCTCATCTGTCACTTGCTTGAGCGCCCTGGCGTCGGTTGCGGCATAGACCAGGCCATTTACCCGCTGTGTGATATAGTTGGTGAGCAGGTTGACCTGGCCTGTCACATCGGTTTCGGCGGTTACGCCGTTCCAGATTACAGTAACATCCTTCTGTTTGGAAGCAGCACAGGTCGCCCCTTTATGCACCTGCTCCCAGAAATCGAAACCGATGGCTTTAGGGACAACGGCAATCCTGATAGGTCCAGAGGTAGTGGCATTGTTACCACCCCCCGGTGATTGAGTCGTGACGCTGCCACAGGCCGTCGCCAACAACATGAGTGTCAGCAGCAGTACACTACGCAGAAACGTGCTTTGTATCCGCATAAAATCCTCCCTTTCCGGCCCGCGAGAAATCCTGAATAGAGAGCCGGTTAGCTATGCACCAGCGCATAAATTAGAGATCGCACTACAGTACAGGTTCTGATGCTTTAAAAATGCACCATTGCTGAGACTTTTTCTCTATGAGCAGCGGAATGCGTCTCGATATCTCCCGCACCTGATAAGTGCCTGTTTACCTGGTACCAGCCGCGAATCTGCGCCGCCGGAACTGGTCCCAGACCACTGCCAGCCAGATAATGATGCCAATAATCACACTTTGAGTGAAGGTGTCGATGTTTAGCAGCACAGCGCCATTACGAATCACCGCCATCAGGAAGGCGCCGATGAGCGTACCCAGAATCGTTCCCTGGCCGCCGAAGAGGCTGGCTCCGCCAATCACTGCGGCGGCAATAACATCCAGTTCCAGTCCATCGCCGAAATTCGGCTGGCCGGAAGCGACACGCGACATGGCGATCATTCCCCCGAAACCTGCCAGTAAACCCTGCAAGGCATACACCGCCATCAGATAAGCGCCGACACGAATCCCTGAGAGGCGTGCGGCTTCCTCGTTTGAGCCGATGGCGTAGGTATAACGGCCCAGTCGCGTACGACTCAGAATCAGGTGCGCGAGTAGCGCGAGCACAACCAGCGTAATCAAGGGAATGGGAATACCGTCGATCATGCCCTGGCCGAGCAGACGGAACGAATCAGGCACGCCGAAGACTGCAACCGCTCCGGTGAGAATATTGACCAGGCCGCGCGCGACGCTCATCATGCCCAGCGTGGCAATAAAAGGCGCCAGGTGCAATCGCGTGACCAGCAGGCCGTTCGCCAGGCCGGCCAGACCCCCGACAACCGTGCCACCAATCACTGCCAGCGGCCAGTCCCACCCTAGATGCACCATCATCTGTACACCCAGCACACCGGCCAGCGCAGCAACCGAACCAACCGACAGGTCGATCCCGGCTGTGATGATTACGAAAGTCATTCCCAGAGCGATGATAGCCGTCACCGCCGTCTGTGAGACGATATTGAAGAGATTACCTATTGTCAGGAAGACAGGCGAAGCAAATGAAAGATAGACGCAGATGACGATAAGCGCCCCGACGGCGGCAAATTGCGAGATGACATCAGAAAATTGGAAACGCATCAGACGACGGGCCGTCAGGCCGCCCGCGCCTTCCCTCTGCTCACTCTCCTGTGAGGACTTCTCCGGGATGAACTGTTTCATATGCTTTTTGTCTCCTTTACACCGGTAGCCAGGGCGATGATGCGTTCCTCAGTGAACTGTTCGCGGCTGAGTTCCCCGACGATTTTTCCTTCGTGCATGACCAGCATACGATCACACATATTGATCAACTCAGGCAGATAGGACGAGATGAGCACGATAGCCCGCCCATCCTGCGCAAGCTTGCCGATCAGACTGAACATCTCTGCCTTTGTCCCGACGTCAATGCCTCGCGCAGGTTCATCGAAGAAAATCACACGCGCCTGTGTTTCCAACCAGCGCGCAACAACGACTTTTTGCTGATTCCCTCCCGAAAGAACGCTCACCTTCTGCCGGATCGAAGGCGTACGGATGCTCAGACGATCACGCTCATTCAATGCTATAGTACGCTCACGACGCAGATCAAGCCAGCCCAGGCGCGCTGGGAGATTGGCGAGAGTGATGTTCTGATCAATGCCCAGATCCATTGCCAGTCCCTCACGCTTGCGATCCTCGGTGACATAGACAATGCCAGCCTGGATTGCATCACCGGGATGTCTGATGCGTAACTGCTGACCACCTAGCCAGATGTGGCCGCTGTCGATAGGATCGGCCCCGAAAACGGCTCGCGCCAGCTCCGTACGCCCCGCACCGATGAGACCCGCCAGACCCACAATCTCACCTGCTCGCACCTCAAAGGAACAGTCGTAGAGAACGCCGCGCCGGCTGAGATGCGAGACGCGCAAAACAACGTCGCCAATTTGCGCCTCAGGTCTGGGATACAGGTTTGTGATCGCGCGTCCAACCATCAGTTGAATCAATTTCTTCTCATCAACTTCAGCACGCGGCAGCGTAGCCATTACCTGACCATCACGCATGACGGTCACACGGTCAGCGATGCGGAAAATCTCGTCAAGACGATGGGAAATATACAGAACCGCCACGCCACGCGCCGTAAGGTCACGGATAACACCGAACAGATCTTCAATCTCCTGCTCTGTCAGCGACGAAGTCGGTTCATCCAGGATCAACACTTTCGCATTGAAGCTGATGGCCCTGGCAATCTCAACAAGCTGCTGCTCCGCTACCGAAAGCGAACCGACTGGACGGCGCGGATCGAGATGCAGGCCAACATGTGCTAGCAACTCACGTGCCTGATGGATCTCTTCCTTACGATTGATGAGGCCCAGGCACAGAGGCTCACGCCCCAGAAACAGATTTTCTGCTGCGGAAAGATGGGGAGCAAGAGCTAATTCCTGATGCACCATTACGATGCCAAGCTCCTGCGCATAACGCGGACCATGAAAACTGACCGGCTGGCCGTTGATGAAGATCTGACCTGTATCAGGACGATCCACCTGGAAAAGGAGTTTCATCAGCGTCGATTTTCCCGCCCCGTTCTCACCCGCCACAACATGTACCTCGCCAGCATACACACTCAGCGATACACCTTTGAGGGCCTGCACGCCGGGAAAACTTTTGCTGATATTCACCATCTCCAGCAGCGCCGGCTCCCGCTCAGCCGCTGCGCTGCGCTGCACGCTATTGTCACCTGCTCCATCCGGTGCGCCCATAAATACCATTGCTCCTTCGCAAGGATTTGAAAAGCTTTTCAAAGAAAATCGACAGGAAATAACCAACTGGCGAGAAAGCCTTTTCACAATGAGAACCTACTAGAGATAATACACACTCGATCGCCATTCGTCAAGAGGCTGTGGCCTGAATTTTTTGACCCATTTCATTGTAAAAATATAGGCGCTATCATAGAATAAAAGCATAAAATGTATTCTAATCCACTTGACAAAGCGCCTACCAGTGCTCTATACTTATTTTGACAGGGAGGCGCTCTCATCAGTAATAAATAAAGCTTTGAAAAGGTTTTCATGATAACGATGTTCTTCTCTCTAGTGGAGAGCCTAGCCTATGAAAAGGCTTTCCATCATCGCTTTTTTGAGAAGGAGACGTACTAGAAACTATGGCGAATATCCAGGACGTGGCGAAGCTCGCGGGCGTCTCCATCTCTACCGTTTCGCGTGTGCTCAACGGCACCGCTCACGTCAATCCGGCGGTCGCGGCGCGGGTACGCGCTGCAATCGAAGAGCTCCATTACCAGCCCAGTCGCGCCGCTCGTACTTTACAAACCAATCGTTCGCGTATCATCGGGCTGCTGATCACCGATATCCAGAATCCTTTTTTTATTACGCTCATCCGGGGAGTCGAAGACGTCGCTCAGCGTAGCGGCTACAGTGTGATCCTGTGCAATTCTGATGAAGATCCGGTGAAGGAGCGTCAGTATATCGAGGTGCTCTGTGCGGAGCGCGTGGCTGGCGCGATTGTTGTCCCGACGCACGAGAGGCAGGGTGGTCTGAAACTCTTCCGCGAACACAACATTCCGATAGTAGCGGTTGACCGCCGTGTTACAGGCTCGGACACGGATGTTGTGCTTGTTGACAATAGACGTGGAGCGCGTGAGGGGGTGGCGCACTTGCTCGCCAACGGCTACCGGCGCATCGGCATCATTACCGGGCCGCTTGCCACGACAACTGGCCGCGAGCGCCTGGAGGGATATCGCCAGGCTCTTCAGGAAGCCGGCATTGAGCCTGATGCGCAGCTTGAGCGTTTTGGCTCGTTCAAAGAGGAGAGCGGGCGGCAGCTCGCCGGCGAGTTAGTAGAGGTGGAACCTGCTATTGACGCGCTTTT
This sequence comes from Ktedonobacteraceae bacterium, assembly GCA_014896635.1. Next base: position 3,392 of record JADBKA010000088.1, on the reverse strand, counting down.
CGTCGCCAATAACCTTATGACAATGGGTGCGCTTGAGGCATTATATCAGCGCAATCTGCGCGTTCCCGATGATATTGCTGTTGTCGGTTTCGACGAGATGCCCTGGGCGGCGCTCAGTGCTATCTCGCTCACAACCATCATACAGCCCGTCTACGAGATCGGCAGCACCGCCGCTCTGCGGCTTTTCCAGCGCATGCAGCATCCTGATGCGTTCACGCGCCAGGAGATTGTGCTGGCCCCAACCCTGTGCATACGAGGGTCTTCGCGTCCTCGTACGGTATCTACATCCTGAAGGGGAGTTCAGAGGGCTGATGTCTGACTGAATCTTCTCGGATGTAGCGAGCACACCCAACAACGTTGTTACTTTAGCTCGACAGGAGGCGCATCATGGCTCGTATTGGCATTCTCACCTTCTCTGATGGCAGAGACTTTGTGCATCGTGATCTGGTGGATTTCACCGGGCGCGTTGAAAGCGGCATTGCCAGCGCCCTTGAAGCAAAGGGACACCAGGTGACGCGGGCGCGCGAGGTGATCAGGACCAATGAACTCGCCGTGCAGGAGGCGACCTATCTTGCCGATACCCACCCGGACCTGACTATTTTCAACATTCCCGTCTGGGCCTTTCCCCATTTCTCGCTGCTGGCGGCGCGCATGACACCAGGGCCGCTGCTGCTTTTCTCTAACATTAATCCTAAATTTCCCGGTATGGTCGGCATGCTCGCCGCTGCCGGCGGGCTGGACCAGATCGGGCGCGTGTACGGGCGCGTCTGGGGCGATATCAGCGATCCGGCAGTGCTGACACGCATCGAGCAGTATGCGCGTGCGGCTGCGGCAGTACGTTCGCTCCAGGGGAGCACCTTCGGACGCATCGGCGGTCGCCCGATGGGCATGTACACCGCCGTCTCCCATACCGATCAGTGGCTGGCGAAATTCGGCGTGGATGTTGAGGAGATTGATCAGTGGGAGCTGGTACGACGCGCCGGGCATATCGAGCAGAGTCGTCTGCGCACCGCACGCCAGTGGCTGGAAAAACATGCGGCACAGGTGCATTACGACGGCAAGCAGCTCACGCCGGAACTGCTGGAGCGCCAGATCGCCTCGTACTATGCGATGCGTGAGCTAATTGACGAGTGGCATCTCGATTTCTCAGGCATTAAAGGCCAGCCAGAATTGACGACTCATTTCGCTACAATGGATGTGACCGAGGCGTTTCTCAACGATCCCTACGACTGGGATGGTCCCAAAGCGACGCATGTCTGCGCCACTGAGGCCGATATGGATGGGGCGCTGACGATGCAGTTGCTCAAAGGTCTTGCGCATACGCCTGTGCTCTTCGCTGATGTGCGCCACTATCATGCCGACAGGGGGATCTGGGACCTCTGCAATTCCGGCGAGCACGCCACCTGGTTTGCCGCGCGCAGCGATGACCCGGCGGAAAATATGCGTCATGTCCATCTCTATCCTGAAGGCTTCTACTTCCCGGCGGGCGGGGCCTCTATCCACCATCTGGCCGCGCCCGGCGATTTCACCTTCGCCCGCCTCACACGCCTCAACGGGCGTTACCGCATGCACGTGCTGCGTGGTAGCCTGGAACGCTTCGACGAGGAGACAAACGAGTGGCTGATGCGCCAGTCGGACTACATCTGGCCGCATGCTTTCGCGCGTTTACGAGCCAGTGTGGATGAGTTTCTGGGTCGCTATGGCTCCAACCATATCCATGCTGTGCCTGGCGATTATGTTGAGGAGTTGCACATCGTCTGCCGCCTGCTGGATATCGACTACGATGGATTTGGAGAGGCCGTATGAAAAATCTGCTGCTGGGCATAGACATCGGCACTTCCAGTTCCAAAGGCGTGCTGGTCGGGCCGGAGGGTGAGATTCTTGCCAGAGCCGAGCGCGCACATGAACTATCTCTGCCGCAACCCGGCTGGGCCGAGCACGATGCGGAAAGCGTCTGGTGGGCCGATTTTCAGGCGCTCTGCGCTCAACTGCTGCCGCAAGCTGCTGGCTCTCTCGCCGCCGTCTGCGTCAGTGGCATCGGTCCCTGTCTACTGGCTGCCGATGAACATGGACAGCCGCTGCGCCCGGCCATTCTCTATGGCATCGACACGCGCGCGACCCGCGAGATTGAGGAACAGACGGCGCGCTACGGCGCCGAGCAAATCCTGGCGCGCTGTGGTTCTCCTCTCACCACCCAGGCCATCGGCCCCAAGCTGGCCTGGCTCAGGCGTAATGAACCCGCTGTGTGGCAGAGGATGCGCTACTTTTTGATGGCGAGTTCTTTTATTGTACAGCGGCTGACCGGCGAGTATGTGCTGGATCACCACTCGGCCAGCCAGTGCGATCCGCTCTACGATCTCAGGGAACGGCGCTGGATCGAGGAGTGGGCTGGAGAGATTGCACCCGGCCTGCCCCTGCCTCGCCTGCTCTGGCCTGGTGAAGTGGCGGGAACGGTCACAGAAGCTGCGGCTGCGATGACGGGGATTCCCGCTGGTACGCCGGTTGCCGCCGGCACGATTGACGCCTGGTCAGAATCGCTGAGTGTCGGCGTGCGCGAGCCTGGCGATCTGATGCTGATGTATGGCACGACGATGTTCATGGTCGATGTGCAGCGCGAGGCGCTGGCTCAGCCGACACTCTGGTGTACGGCGGGCATCCTGCCGGACACGTATACCCTCGCCGCAGGCATGGCGACTTCTGGCGCTCTGACGAGTTGGTTCAGGCAGATCGCCGGCAACCTGCCCTATGAAACGTTGCTGCAAGAGGCTGCCGGGGTCGCACCCGGTTCAGATGGCCTGGTCATCCTGCCCTACTTCGCCGGAGAGCGCACTCCCCTCTTCGATCCGCATGCGCGCGGGGTGATCTGTGGCCTCACGCTGCGGCATGGACGCGGGCATCTCTATCGTGCGCTGCTTGAAGCGACGGCTTATGGTGTGCGCCACATTCTTGAGACGATGCACGAAGCCGGCGGGGGAAGCAAGCGGCTGGTGGCGGTCGGCGGCGGTACGAAGGGCGGCCTCTGGACACAGATCATTTCGGATGTGACGGGACTGCCGCAGGAATTGCCGCGCGAGACTATCGGTGCCTGCTATGGCGATGCGATGCTGGCAGCCCTGGCCGTCAACATCATCACGCCTGATACCACGTGGAATCCCATCTCAACCATCATTGAACCTCAGGCAGACGCGCACCGTAACTATGATGCTCTCTATGAGGTCTACCGGCAGCTCTACCCGGCAACCAGGGAGCAGGCTCACCGCCTGGCAGCTCTGCAAGAGGGATAACGGACACTCCAGGTGCAGGTTTTTTGGGGGGACGCCAGAAAGGGGAGGTCCAGGGGGCAAAGCCCCCCTGGCGGGGGTCAGGTGGGCTTTCAAGTATAGGTTTTTGGA
>JADBKA010000087.1 GCA_014896635.1 Ktedonobacteraceae bacterium | reverse complement strand
GAACGGGTATCAAGATTTCATCCCATGTTGCTTTCAGAGAAGCAACATGGGATGAGCGGTTGACCAGCCAGTAAACTCACAGTCTGCTCACAAATCTGGACCGGGGATGGTTCATTATAAAGTTAAAGCGCAAGAATCAGATAGCGTACACGATCTTTGGAACTTATCATATTATCATGTTATGGTTATGAGTAGAGCGTCTTTTAAAAAAGCGAGAAGTTTTCAACATCATCTAAGAGAGAGGCAGGCAGGAGAACAGGAGAGAGACTATGGGAGAAGAAGAACGCTGGCAGGCGGTGATCAATAGAGATGAGAGCGCCAATGGCAAGTTTGTGTACGCAGTCCGCTCGACGGGAATCTATTGCAGCCCATCCTGTCCGTCGCGTAAGCCGGCGCGAGAGCAGGTGATTTTTTTTCTGCATGCAACAGACGCGCAGCAGGCTGGGTTTCGTCCTTGCCGGCGCTGTCAGCCAGACAAAGAGAAGACAGTGGGACCGCATATAGAGCTGGTGCGGCGGGCCTGCCACTATATCGAGACACATGCCGAAGAGTCGCTACCGCTGGCAAAGCTCGGCCAGGTGGTGAACATGAGTCCCTATCATTTGCAGCGCACCTTCAGGCAGGTAACGGGCATCACGCCGCGCCAGTATGTGGAAGCGTGCCGCATCAAGCAGTTGAAAGAGCGATTGAAAGAAGGTGAAATGGTGACGACAGCTATGTACAGCGTGGGATATAACTCCAGCAGTCGCTTCTATGAGGGCGCTCCGACCCGCCTGGGGATGACACCAACCATCTACCGGCAGGGAGGGCAGGGGATGAAGATTCGTTACGCGATTACCGATTGCCCGCTTGGCCGCCTGCTGGTCGGCATGACCGAAAAGGGAATCTGCGCCGTCAGCCTGGGTGATGCAGATGAGCCGCTGGAAGCTGCGTTGCGCGCTGAATATCCGGCGGCTGAGATCTGGCGCGATGATGACATGTGCGAATGGGTACGCAGTATTGTGCGCTACTTGCAGGGCCAGCAACCACACCTGGAGCTGCCCCTGGATGTGCAGGCAACAGCTTTCGAGTGGCGCGTCTGGACCGAACTGCAAGCCATCCCCTATGGTGAGACTCGCTCGTACGGCGAGATCGCGCAGGCCCTGGGCGACCGCAAGAAGGCGCGGGCCGTGGCACACGCCTGTGCGACGAATCCTGTCGCGCTAATTGTGCCGTGTCACCGCGTGGTACGCGAGGATGGCGGCATCGGCAACTACCGCTGGGGCGTGGAGCGCAAGCAGCAGCTCTTACGCCAGGAGCAGCAGACGTCAGCACAGAAGGCAGAGGAGCCAATGTGAGTAAAAAGCATTGCTTTGGCTGGCGAAAATCTCTCCCCGATCAGTTATACTCCCGGTAGTAAATTCACTACCGGGATGAATCTCCAGGCCGGTCGCTCCTGAACTCAGGAGCGAGCGACATCGTACGTGGGCAGTTCCTCTTCTTCCGCTCCGCGCTCAACGAGCGCCCGTGTGATGACCTGCCGCTGTATGGGCTTTGAGAGAACTATCGAGGTCGTCGGTGGACCATGAGCAGCGAGCTGATCAATAACGCGCTCCAGGTGGGTGACAGAGGCTGCGGCAACCTTGATGATCACTGCATCGCTGCCGGTCACGCGAGAGCATTCAAGAACTTCGGGAATCTCGCTCACCCGCTGAGCAATGAGATTACAGCTCTGTCCAGCAATGTTGCCCAGGCGGATGATGGCTGTCACCGGCAGACCGAGCTTGCTCAGGTTGAGCTGGACGCGATACCCGGTGATAATACCCGCCTCTTCTAGGCGGTGGATACGGTCGGCCACCGCCGGGGCGGAGAGGCCCACGCGCTGCCCCAGTTCACTGTACGAGAGGCGCGCGTTCTGCTGGAGTTCTTGCAGGAGCCGCCAGCCGGTTTCGTCAAGCAGTTTTCCATTTTCTAAGGCCATAAGGCATTTTTCCTTTCGGATCGAAAGTGAAAAAGTCGAAATGCTTTGTCTTTCCCCTCTATTTTAGCACAAAACGATAGTATACTGCTTATCAGCGAGGGAGTTTTCTCCCAATCCTGGAAAATAATAGGGAGGGCATATGCTGACTATCCTTCTTTTTCTGGTGTTGCTGGCGGTCTTTGAGATCGCGGTCCTGCTCTGGGGCGTCGATAGCACCGATGATATCAACAGCGCCGAGTGGGAGAGAAGAAGATGGCGAGGGCGTTTTGTGTAATCATTCTTTTGTATGCTTGTCCTGTAGAAAGTCCTGAGGACGTGGGGATTTCCCCCACTCTTCTTTTTTAGCTTTTAATGGAGAGTTACCTGGAGACAAATGAAAGAAACGTATCGAGGAGAGACTGTCGAGACAGAGCGGCAAGCTGGTTCCGCCGATCATAGCAAAGTGACAACAGTATCATCAGGGAAAACAGGAGTGTTGAGCCGGCCCGGCGTCTTGCTGGCTTTGCTGGCGCTCTATTTAATCTGGGGTTCTACCTACCTGGGCATGCGTCTGGCCGTGCAGAGTTTGCCGGCGTTTACCATGTCGGGTATTCGCTTTGTGCTGGCTGGCACATTGCTCTATACGAGCCTGCGAGTGAAGCGCGTCCCCAATCCGAGCAGAGCGCAATGGCTGGGAGCGGCAGTCGTCGGCATCCTCCTGGTTGCGTGTGGCAATGGTGGCGTGGCCCTGGCCGAGCAGTGGGGTGTGGCGTCGGGCCTGGCCGCAGTGGGTGTTGGCGCCACCCCGCTGTGGGCAGCGCTTTTCATCGGCCTGCTGGGGCGCTGGCCCGCGCGCCTGGAGTGGGTAGGGCTGGCGTTAGGTTTTGCCGGGGTGCTCCTGTTGAACCTGGAAAACGGCATGTGGACTACACCTGCGGGCGCTATCAGCTTGCTGCTGGCGCCGATGTGCTGGGCGCTTGGTACGGCCCTGAGTTCGCGCCTTTCGCTGCCCACCGGGCTGATGTCCAGCGCCGTGCAGATGCTCGCCGGCGGTGTTCTGCTGCTGATCGTGGGGCAGGTATTGCTGAGGGAGCCGGTGCATGGCTTTCCCTCGCTCACTTCGCTGGCTGCGCTGGCCTACCTGATTATCTTTGGCTCGCTGGTAGCCTTCAGCGCCTATACCTACCTCTTACGCCAGGTACGCCCGGCGCTTGCCACCAGCTATGCTTATGTCAATCCGGTGGTCGCCGTAGTGCTGGGAGCCAGTGTGGCGGGAGAGCGCATTACCCTGCTCGGTATACTGGCGATGGTTGTCATTCTGTCTGGTGTGGGGTTGCTCTCACTGGCGCGTAACCGACGGTAAAGCGAAGATCCAGGAGCAGGCGTCTCCTGGACCTGGACCCTCGTTCCTAAAAAAGATATAATAAGGCCAATAATAACAGGATCGGCTCGTTGAAATTACCAGGAGTTGCGATTAGGAGCTGCGAATGGAAGCGGAAGCAATACTGGCACAGGCCAGAGCGCAGGAAGGCCCGCCCGCCGACTGGGTTGTTTTCCCCCTGCTGCGTCGAAAAGTGGTCATGTCGATAACAGGCTGGATTCTTGGCATTATCCTGGGATTGGGACTATTTATACTGATCGTCCCTGTCGTTATCCCTTATAATTACCAGCATGGCGTCGTTGCTGCTGTCGTGACTACTCTGCTGCTCGGCATCCTGCTATTTATTGGCGTGGGAAGCCTGTACCTGCTCGGCGCCGATATCTACCGCCTGAGACATGCCGAGCAGTACCTGATAGTGATTACCGGCGAGTATTTCGTGCAACAGGAAGGGAAGAAGATCACTCAGGTACCGCTCAAGGATGTTCACTACGTTACAGCACGCGGCACTCCCCCGCCTGACCGCGATACAGAGAGCGCGAGCAACGAGAGCCGTGTGCGCAATATTCCGGGCATCGGCGAGAGTGTCCTCGGATTTTTCTTAGGACGAGGCGCGACCCCGACAGGCCAGCGCTGGCGGCGAAAGCGCGCACGCACTCCCACAACGCTCGCTTTTCTCGATGCGCGCACCGACAAAGAAGTCGTGGTTATGACCGATACCTCGTATGGAGATCCCTTCGCCATTGCTGCGGTGCTCAAACAGCACGCGGCGTCTGCCCGGCAGTTTGTCTCGTGAAGGGACAGAGACGGTTGTTCGACGATAGGAACAAGCATGCTACTTGCCATTGATATCAGTAATACCAACATCAAATTCGGATTGTACAAAGGCGTGGCGATGAAGCATCACTGGGTTGTATCAACAGTACGCCAGCGTACAACCGATGAGTACGCAATGGTGCTGAACGACCTGATGCATCACTCAGGTTATCAATTTGCGGATATTGATGATATTATCATGTCCAGTGTGGTTCCCCCGCTGACGCCAGTTTTTCAGGATCTGGCGCTCAATTATTGTGGCAAAGAGGCCCTGATAATCAGTTCAAAGATGGATCTTGGCTGCCGCCTGCTGGTTGACAATCCCTGGGAAGTCGGCTCTGACCGCATTGTCAGCGCGCTGGCCGCCTACCACCTCTATGGCGGGCCGGCGATAGTGATTGCCTTCAGTACCGCGACTACATTCGATGTCATCTCGCCACAGGGCGATTTTCTGGGAGGAGCGATTGCGCCAGGATTGATGATCTCCGCTGAGGCGCTTGCCAGTTCAGCTTCGCAGCTCTATCGTGTGAATCTCATCCCGCCCCCTTCGGCTCTGGGAAAAAATACAATTGAAAACATGCAGTCGGGCATCATCTACGGCCATGTCGGGCTGGTGCAGGGTCTGATCCGTCGCCTGTCCGAGGCCATACCGGAGAACGCCGACCACAACAATGTCAGAATTATTGCGCACGGCGGCCTGGCCCAACTCATGGCTCCGCTCATCCCTGAGATCCGCTACGTCAACCAGTATTTACCACTGGAAGGGCTGCGCCTGGCCTATAGCCGGTTGAGACGGAAAGAATAAGAGAAAACAGGAGGGCAAGGCCCTCCTGCACCTCTCGCTCTATCTACCAACGATTTCGGCGAGGCGGTCAACCTGGTCGAGTTGTGGGATGCAAGGCCAGAGTATCACCTCGTCCGCACCGGCATCGCTGAACTTTTGAAGCGTGGTGCGCACAGCTTCGGCTGTAGCCGGGAAGGACTGCACCATTTGCTGCACCATTGTCGGTCCCATAAAGGCATAGTAGGTGCCGATGTAAGAGGCTATGCCTTCTGCTGCTGCCGGGCCGAGCGCATAGTAGGTGCAGCCGACCAGGCGTGGTTTGCCTGCTCTGCCCGCCTTCTGCCAGGCAGCTTCTGCCATACGGAAGAGCTGGCCTGCCTGCTCCGGCGGCACACCCCCGCTGATGAAGCCATGCCCCCGGCGCCCAAGCCGATCCAGCGCCGCAGGAGTGTAGCCGCCGAGCAGAATCTCCGGCCCGCCGGGCTGTACGGGCGCCGGGCCAATCGGACCTACTTTCTCGCTGAGCACCTGGCCCGACCAGATGCGCGCCATCAGTTCCAGTTGTTCATCAAAATGCTTGCCTCTCTTCTGAAAAGTGGCAGGAGCAGCCAGAAAATCATCTTCTCTCCCGCCAATACCCAGACCGAGCGTCAGGCGGCCACCGGAAATAGCGTCGAGACTGGCGGCCTGCTTCGCCAGTACGCCAGTATTGCGCAGCGGAGCCAGCAGTACCGTCGTCATCAGGCGGATGCGACTGGTCACGCCCGCGACAGCCGCCAGTGTAATCAGCGGCTCAAAGTTAGGATAGACAATGCGATCAATCACGCCGAGACTGGAGAACGGTCCGGCCTCTGCCTGTCTTGCCCAGTCCAGATTAAGAGAGCCGCGTATGCCGGGGCTTGTTGATGGTAAACCAATGCCAACTTTCATAGAATTGCTCCAATGGTATACTTGTGTGCCTGTTGCAGATAACTATAACTATAATACGCTGGCATGTTTCTTATGGTGACAGCACAGCGCATCCCTATTTAGCATAGCGTGGAGACAAAGCGAGGATGGGAGCGAATGCGCCTTTCTGTTCAATTGCTGATAATTTGCCACTGGTTGACGATGTGGGGAAAACCATCATGGCAATCGACGAGATACTGCGACGGAGCTTCAGTTGTATATGCTTTTCCCATACTGGCATAACGACCTTTTGATGGGTATTTACGGTTGGTGAATATCTTACCCGGTGGAAGAATATAGACGATCTCCCCGCTGTATTTGCGCTCATGCTCCTCAAAAGCGACTATTTCGCCGGGCTGATACTCGCCTGTAGACATTGGCCCAAAAAGCTTTATGAGATAGTGTCTATCGTGCATATTGATCTCATAGTGTTCATAGGCGCGCTGTCCGTTTCTAATGGATTCAGCGATAGCTATACGCTCACCAGTCTCAAGTGTGATGATCCAGAGACTCAAAAACTCCTGGGGCTGCACCACATCAACAGGACTCCAGATCACGGCTTTGCAGCCTGGTCGAGCGTGAATAGTTTCGAGAGCAGCATGTTCAAACAGCTTGATCTGAACTCGACGTAAGATGGAAGGGATATCCTGCTGACTGAGGTCTAAGAGATCAGCTATCTCGATGGTATTTACCGTTACATGCGCCCGCATGCCGGAGTTTTGCCAATCAATAGGATCAAGCGTAATATGGAGATCCGCGCATATAGCAGTTATCTGTTCTGCTTTTCGGCATGCTTCTTTCTGCTCTTCAGCAGTGTTTTTATATGCATAGGTCATGAGTTATGACTCCTTCATAAGTCAGATCTATCCTGTTCGCACTTCCGGGCATACTCCCTCTTGTAGCATGATGCCCATGCGAACGTTAAGACAAGGGAGTCTATCTATAGGTGCATCAGAATATCACCAGACGACGTCCATCGCATGCCATATCGGTCCATATCGGTGACTGCACGCAGCAGAATAACTTTTTATCACTGATAAGGTCTTGAGCACTCCAACAAGTCGGTCCTGCCTACACGCAGCTTGAGACGCTGAACACCTTCCTCAGCGTCTGTTTCCGCGACTGCTGTTGCCTATGCCTGCTGCAACACGGGTTGTTTCGACATCGCTCCGCTTGAGGAATACCGTTCCTCCTTGCAAAAATCGTGTGCCGATCTTCCCTCTGTTGACAAGCGCCTGGACATGATGAGGACTTACGAGGTGATGACTGTTCTTACTGATCATCGAGACAGCTTCTGCTGTCGTCATCCAATTACTTTTCATGGAAATCTTCCTCTCCCGGCACAACATTCACGTCCTGTTGCCTGTGTGCGGTGGTTGATGGTTCACTTACAGATCGCAAGGAGATGCTTTCTACTGGTGCGTCATCACAGTAACTACTGCCATGCAATAAATTTTTAAGCGATACACATAGTATACCACATTTTCAATATATTATCTGTCTGCCGAGCTTGACTATTCACTTTAATTACAATTTTCTAAATATTGTAGATTTATCACGTCTGTCACATCCTTCCATTTTGACCACTGCGGTTGTTATCTGCTATACTAAGTTTATAAGTCTATTGATGTTTAGACTACGACAAACGAGCCGAACTGCTGCCAGATCGGCCATCAGGTTCAGAAACGAGCAGTGATGAACGCACAAGCGAGATGCTCAACCAGTTTTGCGACGCTTTTTGGGGACAGGTTTAGCCTTGCGTACCACCTCAAAGCGTGGAGCACGAGGAGGACGCCACCCTTTGGGACGCCCCGGCGCTTTTCCGCGCGGTTTGGGTACACGCGCTGGTGTGCCAACCTGCAGCAAAATCGCGGCCATCACGCGACGCACTTGTCGAGGCGTCACCCGCTCTCGACGCCGTTCCCAGGGACGATAGATGGCTTGTCCCAGCGAACGAGCCAGCACCAACTGGTTCATTGTCGTCGCCACCACCAGGCTCCAGCGTTCAAACTGCTCTGGAGTGCGCACATGGGCTTTCGTCCAGAGCAAATCCTGCTTGAGAAAGCGATAGCTGTGCTCATGGGAAAAGCGCCGTCGATAGGTCTCAGCCACTTCCGACAAGTCAGGCGACTCCTCTCCTACCCAGACGAACCAGCTTTCGCGTGGATCGCGTTTGGTGTCGCGAGCCCCTTCTCGCAGCACGCGAAACACCGTGACCTCGACCTCGCGGGCCTGGCGAAAGTGCAAGTGCTGCCAGGCCTGCACGGTGATCGGCTTACCATGCCAATCAGACCCACTCCAGGAGGCATCTGGCTCTCCCCAGGTCTCAGGACGACTGCCCTGGAAGAGGTCTCCATCTTTGCGGGGAGTACCTCGTTGTCCAGGCAAGCGAGCTGGGGCTCTGCGATAAAGCTTCCGATTGCGTTTGAGGCGCATCAGAGCGGACATTTGCAACCGAGCACAGGCTTGCACAAATGGTCCGGTGACGTACCAGCGATCCGTCAGCAGTCGCGCCGACTCCGGCAACACCGGGCGCAACGCCTCCAGTTGCTCTATGGCGACCGAGATCGCCGTCTCCGCACTGGTGATGCGGCGTTGAGAGAGCACGGCTCCCCAACTACTGGGTGTGCTGGGCAAGAGCATCACGGTCGAAAACTGCCAACCCACACTCACCGGCTTACGTGCATGCAGCACATTGGGCACATAAATCATCCCGCGATCCGGGCTGGTTTCCGCTTCCGGGCGTGCAATGCTGGTACTATCAACGCTGATCCACACCGGCCCCTCCTGCTCCGCCAGCAAGGCCCTCGCCCAGACGGCCATCCAGCGGTCCGTCTGGATCAAGCCATCTTCCAACGCTTCGTAGACACTGGCCCATTGGCGTTGGAAGAGCGGCGACAACGACAACTCTGGCAGCGAGCGTGCCGAGATGTCGCTGCTCAACGCATCTACCAGATCAAAGAGAGCATCGGCACCACGCTGGCAACACTGGTAGACCTGATGACGAATCTGTTGCAATGTGTTAAGGTTCACCTCGTAAGCGTCCTTTGCTTGGTTTTCTTTATTTCCACCCGTGCGTATCAACTGGCTAACTACGGGAAAGATTACGATTTTCGCTGGCTGGAGGAACGATTAGCCGCGCTCGGTTTTCACCTGGTGCTCTGTGTGCGGACGCCAGAATCCTTTGAACAGGCGCGTGAGGCCAGACTCAAGGTTTCAGGGAATCCTTCTCAGTATGATGATTTACAGATCTTCATCCAGGAACAGGAATTGATGCATTGCCTGGTGCGTGAGTCCATCCTGCCCACGCTTGTACTCGATATCTCAGATAGCAACATAGATCGTGCTGTCAATGTCGTTGCCGACTGGATGACGCAGACGGGAGGATTATGGGCGAAGTAAGCAAAATTGCGAATAAACATGTCAGTGAGATTGTAAAAAGGAGTAGATGTGTCCCAGATAGGAGAAAAGAGCAGACGCTTTGGGGATCTGACCTATCAGGAGATTCGAGAATGCGCCCAGGAAGGCTGGCTGGTTGTCATCCCTACTGGCTGCACTGAGCAACAGGGTCCCCATCTGCCTACCGACTTTGACACCTGGTTTGCTGAAACGTTGATGGTGGCTGCCGCAGAAAAAGCCGCACGCGATCATGGGGTCCAGGCTCTTGTCTTACCTGTTATGCCTTTTGGCCCGACTCCAGAGCACCGCAACTTCGGGTATGGGTTTATCGATCTCCCCGCTGATCTGCACCAGGCACTGGCTGAAGCCATTCTCAACTCGCTTCTGGCTCAGGGATTTCAACGGATGGTACTCTGGCGCGGATGTGGAGGTCACGATCTGGCAGAGGTAGTAGATCGGTTCAATCAGATGCACCGGGGGAAGGCGCACGCCTTTTTACCCCCTCATCCATTCTATGAGATCTGGTGTCGCCTGGCTGATCCTTCGGTTCCGGTGGGACATGCGGATAGCTTTACAACGTCGATCTCCCTTTACCTGCGACCGCAGTCGGTACGGCAAGAATATATCAGGGACTCCCATTCTAGCGAGGTTGACTGGAATGATCCCCACCTGGACTTCACTCGCTACACCTCTACCGGCGTTATTGGTGATCCGACCCATGCAAGCGCAGAGCTAGGAAAGCGCCTATGGGAGGCCGTTGTTGAGGAAGCCGCGCAGACGTTGAAAATAGCTGCTGTGAATCCTTCCAGCAGTGAAGAAGGGAAAAAAGATCGTGAATGATGATCTCAAACGGCTTGTCGAGTCTGGCTATGATCACATTGCACAACGGTATCTCGAATGGGTACAACGTGATTTTGCATCGAAGAAACCCTTTACACGTTTGAGGTATCTGCACAAGTTACTGGAGCGTCTTCCAGCACAGGCGCAGATCCTCGAATTAGGATGTGGAGCTGGAATTCCGTGTACATATCTGCTTGCTCAACATGGTCATGTGACCGGCATTGATATCTCTGCGGCACAGATTGCACTTGCCAGGCAGCATATTCCAGATGCAACACTGGTGCAGGCAGATATGATGCTGCTATCATTTCCCCCTGCATCCTTCGATGCTGTTACTGCCTTCTACTCGCTTATTCATCTTCCTCGTGCGGAACAGGTTGTTCTGATCGAGCGTCTTGCGGCATGGCTCCGTCCTGGTGGGTGGTTTCTGGTGAATCTCGGTACCTTGAATGATCCTGGTTCTATTGAGTCTGACTGGTTGGGAGCACCTATGTACTGGAGTAGTTATGATGCTCAGACGAATATTGACCTGATTTGTCAGGCAGGATTCATACCTGTTGAAACCGAAACCATTGTTGATGATGAGGATGGAGAACCAGTTTCCTTTCTCTGGATGCTTGCAAAAAAAGCATGAGAGCATCTTCTCTAATGGTCATACGTTCCAGTGAGTGTGCCGTATCCTGTTCGCTCAAGGGGAGCGCAGACCTCTCGCCAGGATGACCCGGAGCGCAAAGATGAGGAAAAGCACCAGCGTAAAGAGGCCCGGGAGCGCTTCCAGATAGCGATTCTGCGTCGAGAAACTGGTAAATATAAAAGGAGTCGAGCAGGGGGGTAAAGGGCATGGATATGATCGTCCTTGCCATGAGCCATACCGTAGGGATGAGGACAGCGCATGGACAGGATAGTGTGACTCAGCCGGGTCACAGCGAGATTGCAAGCTCGACTCCCTATTAACAGTGTACACATCCCTACAACAGGCTGGCAGTGTAAAAGCTATAGCCCCGCCTGACCTGTAGTGTGGACCAGGGCGTATTGACGGGTATGGTATGATAGGGAAGCCGGGGGCTGTAGCTCAGTGGATAGAGCGTCGGTTTCCTAAACCGTGCGTCGGAGGTTCGAGTCCTCTCAGCCCCACTTCCCCTCCTGCCCGCCTGAGAAGCCAGACGAACCTCCACCAGTTAACCCACAAAACCATGAAACATACAGTTTTTCAGCAAGTCTTCCTGTCGGAAACCTGGATCTCCGAGGGGTATTCTGTGCTATACTCATAATGTATCGCAGTGCGACGTATACCACGCGACTGGAAATACTACCAGAACACTGCCATATACCCCACAAAGCGGTGATACCGCATGGAACATTGATAATTGATAGAAGTTGTGAGTCCCTCTTCCCAATGGAGGTCTCTATGAAGTGCGAGGAATGCCAGCAAGAACTGTGGAAAGCCGGTGATTTCGTTCCGGCAGGAGCATATGTGCGCGTCGATGACCGTTCATACCGTATCATTGTGCTTGAACAGGCGGGACCACTGCCTGCCACTTTTGATGGACATGTTGCGCTCTATTGCCTTTCCACATGCAGATGTGCAATCCGGGCCAGGACGGGACAACCACAGGAACAGCAGGCGACGCTATGATCCAGGAAGCGTTTTCTCTCGATCCTGTGCCGCCTTTCCGCCTGGATTTGACGGCGTGGGCATTGCGTAGAAGGCCCACCAATCGCATTGATCAATGGGATGGCACAACCTGGACACGAGTGCTGCTGCTCGACGGCCAGCCCGCCAAAGTCATGGTATCCCAGTCGTCCCCAATGATGTGTCCCCAGTTACAAGTGACAGTCATGAGTCCTGCTTCTCTTGTCCAGCTTCCTGCCAGAGTCAGCAGCATTCTTCAGTACACACTTGGGTATGCTACCGATGTCTCAGCATTCTATGCGCTGGCAGAGCGCGATCAGCAGATTGCAACGCTGGCCCGGCAGTTCATGGGCCTCAAGCCGCCGCGTTTTCCGAGCCTGTTTGAGGCTTTCCTCAATGCCTTTGCCTGCCAGCAGGTCAGTCTCGAAGTGGGCATCATGCTGCTGAACAGGCTGACAGAGCGGTACGGTGTACCGTTTGCTGATGAGCAAGGCGTATCCTACGCCTTTCCGGGGCCGGAACAGCTCGTCAATGCATCCATAGAGGATCTCAGGACACTCGGCTGGAGCCAGCAGAAGGCACGAGCGCTGCTTGAACTCGCCTCTCTGTTGGTAAATGGGCAGCAGGATTTCTCGCGGTTCGAGACGATGAACAACGAAGAGGTATGTCGGACTATCATGCCCTTGCGAGGGGTGGGCCGCTGGACCGCAGAGTATCTCCTGCTCAGAGGATTGGGCAGGATCGAGATGTTTCCGGGCGATGATGTGGGAGCGCAGAAGAACCTGCAAATGCTGCTCTCGCTGGATGAGAAACCGGCTTATGAACGCATCAAAGCGTTGACGGCTCGCTGGCATCCTTATGCCGGTTTCGTCTATTTCCATCTGTTGCTTCGCCGGCTTTATGAAAAAGGACTTGTGCCTGAAATTCAGTCACTTCCTGATATTTAAAAAGCTGTGCTGAAAGCATTAGAGAGGAGGTGCGATACTTTCATCCCATGTTGCTTCCAGAGAAGCAACATGGTATGAGGGCATCTTCAGCATCTGCTCTCTGGTATTCTCCTGTCGCCGGGCTTATAATGGGATATAGAGCACACTCTCGCCCGGAACCCGGTGGGAAAGGACTGATCATGCCACAGGCACATATCTGGACCAATCTCCCCCTACAGCCTGATGCCCTGGCATTTCTTGAGGGTCTGGCAAGCGTCCATTGCAGCACATTGCAAGACCAGGACGACTGGTATAAGGAGGCAGCGGCAGCCGATGCGCTTATCGTGAGCGGTAGAACTACCCTGACGGGCAAGGTTATGGATCGCATTGGCCCGCGTCTGCGCATCATTGGACGTGCAGGCATCGGCGTGGATCGCATCGACCTCGACGCAGCTACCAGGCGTGGGATCATGGTGATCAATACACCCGATGGGCCAACCGAATCCACTGCCGAGCACGCGATTGCTCTGCTGCTTAACCTGTGTAAACAGGTGATGATCGGCGACCGTCTCCTGCGCGCCGGACAGCCTTTTCCGCGCATCGGCGAATTGCGGCCCGGCCTGGAGACCGCTGGCGCTATACTGGGACTGGTCGGCCTGGGACGCATCGGGAGCCGTGTCGCAGCAATAGCCCAGGCTCTGGGGATGCAAGTGCTGGCATATGATCCGTTCGTCACGCCCGCCTATGCCGCAGCCCGCAACGTAGAATTGCTGCCCTCTCTCGCGGAACTGCTGCCGCGCTCACAGGTGGTCTCTCTGCACTGCCCGGCACTCCCACAGACGCGCCATATCATCAACGCCGAAACATTGAAGCTCATGCCCGCCGGCAGTTATCTCATCAACGTCGCGCGCGGCACACTGATCGACGAGGATGCACTGCTCGCCGCCTTACGCTCAGGCCACCTGGCAGGCGCGGCGCTGGACGTCTTCGACCCGGAACCACCCCGCGCCGATCATCCCCTTTTCTCACATCCTCACACCATCTGCACGCCGCACATGGGATCGTACACTACTGCCGGCCAGTTGCGTATGCAGATGATGGTCTGCACCCAGATTAAAAGCGCACTGCTCGGCGAGCGCCCCGACGGTCTTGTCAATCCCGCTGTGTGGGATCAGAGGCGATAATACTTCCTTGCTTTCAGCCAGCAGGAGATTCCTTGTTCTCATGATGGCGGGCGCCGAGCCAGCGTAGCAGCAGTGCGACCAGGCCAATGGCAGCGATGATGCCTGCTACCGCGAAGGTCACCCCACGCAGGTCGGCTTCCAGAGGCGCGGGCGTAGCCTCGTCTGTCGGGTCAAAGGTCAGGATGATAAGGCGGTCTTTCAGTGCGAGAAATGACTCCCAGGTCATACTCCCTTGCGTTCAGATGGGCAAGATGCTGGCGCATCTTGCCAGTCCCGCCGGTGGCGGGACGGATCTCGAACGGCTATCAAGATTTCATACCAAGTTGCTTCCAGAGAAGCAACTTGGTATCAGATGTGCGCCGGTCACTTTTAGCAGGCCCTGGACGTATGGGCTGCGCTCCGCAAACTCCCAGACTTCCCGCAGATCTTCGATGGTGGTCACTTGCCGGGCGCGGGCATGTTCCGTGCCGGAAGCCGTTTGCAGCATCAATGGCTGCTTGAAGAGAAGACCTTTGTCGAGTATACTCTCTTATAGCTCAAAAAAAGAGAGATCTCGCAAAGGAATGTTTAGCAATGGCTCTGGATGAAAAAAAGAGTATTCAACGTGAGAATACCGGCAGAAATATTATTCTACTGATCGAAGATGATCGGGATATTGCAGAAGCTCTGACCCTGCTGCTGGAATCGGAGATGCCTTATCAGGTCATGGCGCTCGCTAGCAGCGAGGAAGCATTAGAACGGCTCGACGAGATCAAGGCGATACAACCTGTTCTTTTTATGATCGACTATTTCCTTCCCGTGATGACCGGTATCGAACTCTATGACCGTCTGCATGCGATAGAAGGGCTAGGACATATCCCGGCGCTGATCATCACCGCTCATCTCGCTCAGGATGTCGAAGAAGATGTCTCCCGGCGCAATCTTGATCTGCTCTACAAGCCTTTTGAACTGGATGATCTGTTCCAGACGCTCAGACAGGTCGTTGCCTGAGCGCCATTCCCCCAGATTCATTGACATCCCTCATTGTTGCCGAGTATACTGGCATGTAGCAAAACGCAATCCTGTATTTGTATTTTCACCAGGTGGCTGCATTGCTCGCTGGATGGCAATGCGGCAGAATAGGGAAGCCGGTGCGAGTCCGGCACAGTCGCGCTACTGTAACTGGCATAGCCGCCTCACCCGTACATAGCTGCCACTGTTCCACAACGGAATGGGAAGGCACGGTGAGCACAGCGGGCCAGAAGTCAGGAGACCTGCCTGGTGATGTGGCTCATGATCCTTCGCGTAAAAGGAGCGAGCTTCCTGAGACAATCCGTGCAGTCCTCTGATCTGCACCGAAACAGCGCGAATCGGCTTCGCCTGTCCTCTTTCTCTGTCTCCGGTTGATCTATCTCCGCCTGACGCGAGGTGACGGTGAGCGGTTAATACAACCCGGAGGTTATCACCCGATGCCAGCTCATCACACACATCGCATACGATGCACGCATGTCATCTCTTCTCGTTTCGCAGCTATTTTCCTTGTACTGCTCTCTCTCCTGCTGTTAGCTGCCTGCGGCCAGGCTGCACCACCCGCGCAGCAGACGACGGGCAGCGCTACCAGTCCGACGCCGGCGCCTACCGCGCTCGACGCCTACGGTACGCCCATCGTCTTCCCCAAAACTGCCCCGCAGCGCATCGTCTCGCTTGCGCCCAGTACCAGCGAGACGCTGGCCGCGCTCGGTCTTGAGAGCAAGGTAGTGGGCGTTGACTACAACACCAACTATCCCGCTGACATGGCAAAGCTGACAAAAATCTCTGATGTCAACGGCACCTACAATGTCGAGCAGATCGTGGCGCTCAAGCCCGACCTGGTTTTGAGCGCCGGCGGCCTGACGAAAAAATACGATGCTCAGCTTGCAAAGCTCGGCCTGAACGTGGTTGATCTGCCGTCAGCAAATTTCTCGCAGTCTCTGCAACAGATCAGGCTCGTGGGCCGCCTGACCTTTACAGAGGAGAAAGCGAACACGCTCGTTAATCAATTGCAACAGCAGGTTGATGAGGTGAAAACGAAGACCGCCGGTACAACTGCGCCTAAAGTGTTGCTCGAAGTCGATAACAGCACACCCGGCAAGCCTTATGTCTTCGGCGGCGGCTCCTTCGGCGACGAAATGTTGCAACTCGCCAATGCCACTAATATTTTTCACGATAACACGAGCAACGGCGGCTATCCCCAGGTCTCGGATGAGGCGATTATCAGCGCGAATCCGCAATTTGTGATTCTGACAGAAGATCCGCAGTACGGCGGTCAGCCAGCAGCCGTTTATAAGCGGCCCAACTGGAGCGGTATCGAGGCGCTCAAGACGCATCACGTCTATCACCTCAACGCCGACATCATGCAGCGGCCCGGCCCGCGCCTGGTGCAAGGACTGCGCTGCCTGGCGCAGGTCGTTCACCCTGATCGCTTCTCCGGCGCGCTGCCCGACTACTGCCAGGCGATAGCCGCCTGATCTACTGCCCGTGTATGGAGAAAGCCTTGCGAACGTCTGCTGAACAGACCACACATGCTCTTGATAAGGCTGTGGCAGTGCTGTTGGCAGGGGGCCTGGACCTGCCTGGTGAGCCGCCTGCTGCGTGGCATCCTGTCGTCTGGTACGGCAAGCTGATACGCTGCCTGGAACGCTTCGCGCCCCGGCGCTCCCACGTGGCGCAGTTGCTTTATGGAGTGGCGATGCCGGTCATCGCTACTCCTGCCGTCTTGCTCACCGTGTGGCTTACGCGCCTGTTTGCTACCGGGGCAGGCCATGCTATCACACAGCGCGGTCATGGTTCCCTGAGTCACATCCTGCGCATTATGATAGAGGCTGCAAGCCTCAAACCCTTCTTTGCCTGGCGCATGCTTAGCGAAGCGGGACGGCGGGTGCGCCTCTCGCTTGAGCAGCAGGACCTGCATGCGGCCCGCCAGGCGTTACAGAGTCTGGTGAGCCGTGACCGTTCGCAACTTGATGCTCAACTGGTTGCAGCGGCGGCCATTGAGTCGCTGGCGGAAAATCTGAGTGATTCGATCATCGCACCGCTTTTCTACTACGCGCTTTGTGGACTGCCCGGTGCTGCCCTCTACCGGCTCTATAACACGTTTGACTCGATGATCGGCTATCGCGGGCATTACGAATATCTGGGCAAAGCTGCTGCCCGGCTGGATGATCTATTAAACCTGCTGCCTGCCCGTCTGACTGCTCTGCTGATCGTCGTCTGCGCGCCGCTCTTCGGTGGCGATATGCGCGGGGCCTGGCGTATCTGGCGACGCGATGCCCGCAAAACTGCCAGTCCCAACGCCGGCCATCCTATGGCTGCCGCTGCCGGCGCGCTTGGTATCCAGCTTGAAAAGGTCGATCACTACGTTCTGGGAGACCATTGCAGGACCATTGTACCGCAGGATATACGGAGGGCCGAGCAGATGGTATGGTGGGTTGGCGGAATCGCCTTGCTCCTTACCGCACTGGCTAAAGCACTGCGGAGTTTGCAACATGCCTGATCTCGCTCTCAATTTCGTGCAATCTGTTCGACCGATTCATGGCGCGCTCGATTACAATGAGCTGGCCCGGCTTGGTTTGCATCCTGACGAGATCCTCGATTTCAGCGTGAACAGCAATCCCTATGGCCCTTCACCCGCCGTTCGCGCCGCCCTCGCGCGGCTTGCCATCGAACGTTATCCTGATAGGGAGTGTCTGCAACTGCGTCAGGCCATTCTAGACTATGAGCTGCCTTATGCGGGCCTGTCGCTCTCTTCTCTTGTCTGTGGCAATGGTGTCAGCGAGCTGATCTGGGCGCTTGCCCATGCTTATCTGGGAAGTGGTGTACGTGTCGCATTGCTCGGTCCGACATTCGGCGAATATGCCGTCGCCTGCCGCTCTGTAGGCGCTGACATCGTCGAGTTTCGCGCCGATTCTGAGGGGAATTTTCAGTTTGACCTGGTGGCCATGCTTGCCTGGCTGGACGCGCAAAAACCGCGTATGCTCTGGTTCTGCAATCCCAACAATCCGACCGGCGGCTGGCTGGATCTGCACCGCGTCTCCTTGCTAGCACGCGCCTGCCAGGATCTCGGCACGCTGCTCATTGTCGATGAGTCGTACTATCACTTTGTTTCTCCGCCGGAGCTGTTTTCTGCCGTCGAACTGCTGCGCACATCAGTGGCGCCGTATATCGTCGTTCTGCGCTCGCTGACCAAAGATTTCGCGCTGGCCGGACTGCGCCTGGGCTATGCCGTCAGTACACCGGCGATTATCGAGCGGCTAAGCGCATACCTGCCATCCTGGAATGTGAACGCGGCAGCGCAGTTGGCAGGTTGTGCCGCACTGGCCGACCGGGTGTATCTGGCAGCTTCGTTGGAGAAACTGGCTGTTGAGCGTCGAGCATTCTTTGCCGCACTGGCCGCTACGGGCTGTCGCGTGATCTCATCACGAACGCACTATTGCCTGATTGAAGTCGGCAATGCCGCGCAGGTACGGCGGCAACTGCTGGAACGCAAGATCCTTGTCCGCGACTGCACCTCGTTCGGACTCCCTTCTTTCATCCGCGTTGCCACACGTCCTGTTCCCGACTGGCAACGATTGCTGCAAGCTTTACAAGAGGTAGTATAAATGACGATGATACAGGCAAAAACGTTGATGATCCAGGGAACAGCTTCGACCGTTGGTAAAAGCACGCTGGTCACTGGCCTCTGCCGTATCTTCGCCCGGCAAGGTCTGCATGTCGCGCCGTTCAAAGCGCAGAATATGGCTCTGAACTCATGGGTGACAGCAGACGGCGCTGAGATGGGACGCGCACAGGTAGTGCAGGCTGAAGCTGCCGGGACTGTGCCGCGCATCGAGATGAATCCCATTCTGCTCAAACCTGAAGGTGACTCACGCAGTCAGGTCATTGTGATGGGACGTCCGCTGGCCACGCTGGAAGCGCAGGCATACTAC
>JADBKA010000086.1 GCA_014896635.1 Ktedonobacteraceae bacterium | reverse complement strand
CTGGCCGCTCTGCGCGCAACGGCGCCGCTTTATAGCCCACCGCCTCTACCTTATGCACCATCTGTTCCACCGTCGTCTGCGCAAGGGCATAGGTCACGCTGGCACGCTCGGTCGCCAGGTTCACGTGGGCATCGAGCACGCCGGGCAACTTCTTGAGTCCCTTCTCGATACGCATGGCACATGAGGCGCAGGTCATCCCCTCTATTGCCAGCGTTGCCTGCTCTGTCTGTGCTGTGTCAGACGTTTTCTCGGTTGCATCTATACTCATCGAATTCCTCGTTTTACTGTGGTCAGGTCACGCCTCTTTGAAAAAGAACGTTTGATGGCACTCTTCTCTGAGGGTGATCCGGGCGCTATCCCGCACCCCCTGGGTATGGGTGATAATTGGTTCACTACTACTATAGTAGATTGTAGTGATTTCGTCAACCCCCCCACGAGGGGTTCTCTAGCCTGTTTGATTTTTTCAAAGAAAGCGCGTACACTCCTGATGATCAGGAAAAAAGCGCAACGCGGAAGGAGAACATCATGTTTGTAGGCTTTTTTTTCTTCGCTCTTTTTATGCTGTTTATCTTCGTCGTGGGGGTTCTCGGCAGCGTCTTCTGGATCTGGATGCTGGTCGATTGCATCATCAATAAAAGGTTAAGCGACAACCAGAAGCTTCTGTGGGCGCTTCTCATCGCCTTCACGCACCTGATAGGCGCACTGATCTACTTCTTCGTGGGGCGCAATTCTACCGCGCAGGTCTATCAACCTTACGGGCAAATGCAGCAGCCATCCAGTTTTTATGCACAGCCACAGCAACCCTACTACGCTCCACACAACCGGGGACAGCAGCCTTACCAGTCGCATCAGGCGCATCCGGCATATCACCAGGGCTACCAGCCACAACAGTCACAACAGTCACAACAGTCACAACAGTCACAGCCGGGCCAGCCTATCGCTTACGGGCAGGATCAGCCTGTTAAAGCGTATGAACAGTATGAGCAGCCACAGGCACAGTATCCTGAACAACAGCAGGAATAAAACTCTTCTGTTCAGGATATTGCTGACACGATGGGAGGCGGCGAATCGTATCTCTGCTTAGAAAGTGATTCTGAGCGAAGGAAAGAGAGGCGAAGTTGTGCATTATCTTGCGCTAGCATGCGACTACGATGGAACGCTGGCAACGCACGGCAAAGTACATGAAGAGACGATACAGGCGCTTGAGCGCGTGGTGGCCTCTGGCCGCAAGCTGATCCTAGTGACAGGACGTATCCTGGCGGATCTCCAGCATGTTTTTGACCGGCTGGATCTTTTTGACTACATCGTGGCAGAGAACGGAGCAGTGCTTTACCATCCGGCCACGACCAGCGAGAAGCGTCTGGGGGAAGCGCCGCCCGAACGTTTCATCCAGATGCTGCGCGCGCGTGGCGTTACGCCCCTGGCAACGGGTAGCGTGATTACCGCCACCACACAGCCGCACGAAACCAGCGCACTTGCTGCCATTCGCGCCCTCGGACTTGAACTGCAAGTTATTTTTAACAAAGGGGCCGTGATGATCCTGCCGGAGGGCATCAACAAGGGTACCGGCCTGGCAGCCGCTCTGCGCGAACTCAAGTTTTCAGCGCACAACGTCGCCGGCATCGGAGACGCAGAGAATGACCATTCTTTTCTACAAATGTGTGAATGCTCAGTTGCCGTTGCAAACGCGCTTCCCGCGTTAAAAGAACAGGCCGATTTTACGACTTCAGGCAGTCATGGAGCCGGCGTGGTCGAACTGATCGAGCACCTGCTGGCAGACGACTTGCAAGAGATAAGCCGGCGTGTGACCAGGCATATACTTATGCTGGGCAGGCAGCCAGGGGATGAGCCGGTTCTACTCCATCCGCAGCGCGCCAGTATCCTGATTGCCGGTCCTTCGGGCAGCGGCAAATCAACTTTAGCAACGAGCCTGCTCGAACAACTGGCAACGCAGGCATACCAGTTCTGCCTGATAGATCCTGAAGGGGACTATGAAACAGTGCAGGAAGCAATCACGCTGGGAGATGCCCATAAAGAGCCTGGTATTAGCGAAATTATACAGTTACTGGAAAAATCAGAGAGCAATGCAGTTGTCAACTTGCTTGGGAGTCCCCTGGCGGAGCGGCCTTCATTTGTTCGTAATTTGTTACCGGCCATACAGGATTTACAGACACGTTACGGGCATCCCCACTGGCTGATTCTTGACGAGGCGCACCACCTCTTCCCACGAGAATGGGATGCGTCGATGCTGGTGAAAGTGCATGACCAGTTCAGTCTCCTGCTCATCACGGCTCACCCGGAGCATATGTCCAGGCAGGTGCTTGAACTGGTGGATACGATTATCAGCGTAGGGACCGAGGCTTTCCCCATCCTGACCATGTTCAGCACAGCAGTCGGGCAGCATCCCCCGACCATTCCCAATTCGCCAGTTGAGCCGGGTGAGATTGCCGTCTGGTTCAGGCGCACGCAGCAGGTCCCCTTGCGCGCGCGGCCTCTGCCTCCCAGGCAGGAGCACCTGCGCCACAAGCGTAAGTATGCGCAGGGAGACCTGGGTGAAGATGTCAGTTTCTACTTTCGCGGACCACAGAACAAACTGAATCTGCGGGCGCAGAATCTTCAGCTTTTTACACAGATTGCTCACGGCGTGGACGACGAAACCTGGCTCTTCCACCTGCGGCGGGGTGATTACTCACACTGGTTCCGTCATGCGATCAAAGATGAAGACCTGGCGCTGGAAGTCGGACGCATCGAGCGCGACCAGCAGATCTCAGCCCGCGAGAGTCGCGCTAGAATTCAGGCTGCCATCGAGCAACGCTACACTCTGCCGGCATAGATAGACTGATATATCCATTCTCTTGTTTCTTAGCCACTGCTGTGCTACACTACAGCGGGATAGACAGAGAGTAAGAAAGCAAAGAAATCGAAGGATATATCTCCATGCTCGATGAAATCCTGGCGCATAACGAACGCTTCGTTCAGCAGCAGCGACTCTCAAGCGCCGGTCATGCTCCACGCAAGCGCGCCGCAGTCATAACCTGTATGGATTGCCGGCTGGTGCGCATGTTTGAAGACGCGCTGGGCCTGGAGCGAGGCGATGTACTCGAACTGCGTACAGCAGGCGCAACCATTCCAGAACCTGAGCGGCCTGGAGCAAACAACGATTTGATCCGCTCACTGGCCGGTGGCATCTATCTGTTAGGAGTACGCGAAGTGCTTGTCATCGGTCATACGGACTGCGGCCTGGCCCACGCCAACCCAACCGCGCTGACCGCAGCGATGCAGGCCCTGGGCGTCGATCCGCAGCAGTTGATCAAGCAGCAGGGCCTCGGCGATATTAACGGGCTGCTGCGCTGGCTCGGCGCTTTCAATGATGTACACATCAATGTACAGGAAGTAGTGCAGGTGATCCGCAAAAGTCCGTATCTGCCGAAAATTCCTGTGCATGGACTGGTGATTGACATTCACACGGGCCAGCTCGAACTGGTTGACCGAGATGGGAACAGAGCCTGAAGTATCACCCGCTGTATTCCAACGCCGTAGAGTAAGAGTATTTGCTTGCCTGCTGCGGGCAAGTATCGCATACACACATAACCTGGCGGGCGGTTTGTCGTCTGATGACGATGAACTGCCCGCACCACTGTGTCCCTGTACACTGGAAAAGTGGGCTTTTCCAGCTTGCTTGTATAGATAATCGACTCTATGCTACACTGAATTGTCGCTACAAGGACAATTTAGCTCTTAGAGAGAAGGGGAAAGGAACCTCTTTCATGATACAAAACACGCCTACGCCTATCACGGTCGCCTATGGTGATGGCATCGGACCAGAAATTATGGAGGCGACACTGCGCATCATCCTGGAGGCTGGTGCCAGGCTAGAAATCGAAACCATTGAGGTAGGAGAGAAGGTATACCTGCGCGGCATCAGCGCAGGTATTGAACCCGCCGCCTGGGATTCGCTCCAGCGCACAAGGGTTTTTCTCAAAGCACCCATCACCACTCCCCAGGGCGGCGGCTACAAGAGCCTCAATGTTACCACCCGCACCGCCTTTGAGCTGTACGCTAACGTTCGTCCCTGCGTTGCCTACCATCCTTTCGTTCGTACAAAACACCCGAACATGGATGTAGTCATCGTTCGTGAGAACGAAGAGGATACCTATACCGGCATCGAGTATCACCAGACGCAGGAGATGATGGAGACGCTGAAGCTGATCAGCCGGCCCGGTTCCGAGAAAATCATTCGCTACGCTTTTGAATACGCGCGCAGCCACAACCGCAAGAAGGTGACGTGCTTCATGAAGGACAACATCATGAAGCTTACCGATGGTCTGTTCCACAAAGTATTCGATGAGATCGCCGGTGAGTACCCCGACATCCAGAACGAGAGCTGGATCGTGGATATCGGCACAGCCAAACTCGCAGATACACCCGAAGCTTTCGATGTCATCGTCACCCCCAACCTCTACGGCGATATCATCTCCGATATGGCGGCGCAGATCGCCGGTTCGGTCGGCCTGGCCGGCTCCGCCAACATTGGCGACGATTTCGCCATGTTTGAGGCTATTCATGGCTCCGCACCGCGCCGCGCCGGCCAGAATGTCGCCAACCCTTCAGGCCTGTTGCTCGCTGCCGTAATGATGCTCGTGCATATTAATCAGCCTGAGGTTGCTACCCGCGTCCACAACGCCTGGCTGCGCACTATCGAGGATGGCATCCATACCTACGATATCTACACTGAGGGAAAAAGCCGCCAGAAAGTCGGGACGAAAGAATTCGCCAGCGCCATCATCGACCGCCTGGGCCAGCAGCCACAGGTACTCAAGACCGTCAATTATCAGTCAGCACCCAGAGAGCCTGTCACCAGGCGCAGAGAGCAGACGCCCAGACCCATGAAAAAAGAGCTGGTCGGCGTGGACGTCTACCTCGACTGGCCCGGACAGAATGTGAAGGAACTTGCCGGCCTGATGCAGAAAAGTGCCAACGGCGAACTGCAACTGACGCTGATCGCCAATCGCGGCGCGATGCTGTGGCCTCATGGCTTGCCTGAAACATTTATGACCGACCACTGGCGCTGCCGCTTCATGGGATCGCTAAAGGGCCAGCCGATCACACATACCCACATCACTTCGCTGCTCCAGCATATCAACGACAACGGCCTGGATTTCATCAAAACGGAGAACCTGTACACGTTTGACGGCCAGACCGGCTACTCAATCCTTTCAGGAGAATAAAAAACGCCGGGACGCCCATGAACTCACGAAAAGCGCCCCGGCACCCCCACCACCCGGCTCACCCGGCTGCATCCCCTGCCTGCTATTGCTCTCTCAAGGATGGCTGAATACTCGTCTCACCTTCGACCATGTAGACAATGCGTTCACAGATATTGCTACAGTGATCGCCCACACGCTCCAGCTTATGCGCGATCCACAGCAGGTAGGTCATGCGCTGCAAGATGAGAGCATCACTTTGCAAAGCGGGGATGCCGCGCGCAGCAGTCATCATCGCCATCAAATCGTGCCGCACCTGATGATAGCGCACATCTACCACATCATCTTCTTCCCACAGATAGCGGGCCGCAGCAGCATTGCGCTCTGCGAATGCTTTCATTGTACCCTGCAATACACGCCTGGCCTCTTTCGCCAGGTCCAGTAACTCCTGCATGATCGAAGCTTCTGTGATCTCTTTATTGCTTGCTGCGGCAGCAGATGCCTCATCATGCACAAGTGGAAGATGCCTTTCACGCAAAGGGGACATGCGTAAAATGATTTGCGCGATACCAGCAGCTCCGTCCCCGGTCCGCTCCAGGTCGCCCGCAATCGATAGGACAGAGGTCAGATAGCGCAAATCACGCCCACCCAGCGGCTGTTGCAGGGTCAGCAGGCGGATGGCGCGCTCCTCAATGCTGGCGCGCAGGCTATCAATAATCGTATCACCCTCAATGACCATACCCGCTTTCGCCAGTTCCCCCGTTTGCAGCGCCGTGAGCGCCTCCTCCAGCGCCTCATCGACAAGGCTACCCAGGCGCCGGACCTGCTCGTCCAGTTCTGCCAGTTCTTTATCTAAGATGGTTCGCGTCATGTGGTTCTCCTCATTGCTCCTTCGTTTGCACGGATTCGATAAAGCTCATTTTATCATATATCCCTTGCCTTTATCTGAATCGGCCACTTCCAGCATACCAGTCATAGTGTAACATACCTGTCACAGAAAAGATAGAGCAATGTTTCAAATACTCGTTCTATCTATAAGGATAAGCGTTTCATTCCGTAAGGATATGTATGGGCTGTCAGGGCCGCGACGATGATTGACAGGTATTGCCAGCCCGTGCTACGCTAATCAACAAGGGAGAGCACAGCATAGCGAGGAACGGGAACCATGCCTGCGAAACGACTACTGGGGATCTTTGCCCACCCTGACGACGAGGGCATCATCAGCGGCACACTCCTGCATTATCATGAGTTGGAAGTTGAGACTGGTCTGGTTTATGCCACACGAGGAGAAGCCGGGGATATCTCTGATCTTTCCCTGGCAACGCCGGCCAATCTCGGCACCGTTCGTGAACAGGAAGCGCGGGCTGCCGCGCAGATACTCGGTGTGGATCACCTCTGGTTTCTGGATTATCGGGATTCGGGTATGGCCGGCACTGCACACAACCAGGACCCACATGCCTTGATCAATGCGCGTTCGGTCGATGTTATCGCACAACTGGTGAAAATCATCCGCGAGTTCAAACCTCAGGTAATCATCACCTTCGATGAAACCGGCATCTACAGGCATCCTGATCATATCGCCATTTATAAGCATACAACAGCAGCATTTCACGCAGCAGCAGATACGATTCTCTTCCCATATCTAGGAGAGGGCCATGCCGCCGCCAAGCTCTACTACACCTCTTTCTCCCGCCGTCACCTGCTCACAATGGCCGACTGGTTCGAGACCGAGAGCTACGATAGTGTGCTGAAAGGGCTTGACGTGGAACACCTGGGACTGGCCGACCAGCAGATCAGCGTTGTGCTCGACGTGGAACGCTGGTACGAGACGAAACAACTGGCCCGGCAGCAGCACCGCACACAGACCAGTCCCAACTCTCCGCAGGCTCACATACCGTCGGAATTGCAGCGTAAGTGGAAAGGCACCGAATTTTTCCAGCTCGCCGCCTCGCGCGTCGGCGACGATGTGATCGGCGAAAATGACCTGTTCGCACGTGTGTTGTAGATGATTGGGTATAAAAGGGAGAGGCTATACTGTATAGTAGATTTTGTATATGCTTCCTTTGAAGAAAACAGAAAAAAAGAGGCGGAGAGGGATTGAGATACTATGTACGAGCGCGCAGATAAATATACACCCGAAGAATACTGGAAACTGGTTGAGCAGTTCCCATCGCATAAGTACGAATATGTCGATGGGTATGTACGCATGATGACTGGTGGCTCAGTGCCACATGGAGAAATCAGCCTGAACATCGGCGCTGCTCTGCGTGAGGCTCTACGTCACAGCGAATGCCATGTTTACAGTTCTGATGTGATGGTACGCTTGTCGGAATGGCGCTGCTACTGTCCCGATGTTTCGGTCTCCTGCGATCCTCACGACTGGACGCGCACAAAAGCGATAGAGGCGCCGATAGTCATCGTAGAAGTCTTATCTCCATCGACAAGGCACATAGACACCGGTGAAAAACTGGAAGCATACCGGCGCTTCCCGACCATTCAGGAGATTTTGTTTGCTGACTCGTACAGACGCTACGTGGAACATTATCATCGTCTCGGCCAGTCGCGCTGGGAAGTGACCACTTACGAGAATGAGCAGGACGTGATCTATCTACCAGCCATCGAAGTTTCCCTCAGCCTGAGCGAAATCTACTTCAAAGTGTATCTAGAACAGGAAGAACTGCTAGAAGAAGATGAAACCTTATGAACGGGAAGGGATATCTCGCGGAAATTTGAGATCTGATCATCCAAGATCTGGCAGGCAATAAGATTCACCTGCTGCAACTGGCCCAGTAGTAAGATGGACAGGCATCCAGCGCACCATGAATACGCTGGATGCCTTCCTCATTCTCCACTCCTGTACCTCATTTCAGAGGAGGGAGTAGTTCAGCGGGCATTGCGGGGAGCTGCCGGTACAGGTCCGCGCCCGTCTTCTGTGAGCGCCAGCTTCTGGCCGCACGCAAGTCATTGACGAAATCGCTCTGGAGATCGATGCGCAGCGCCTGCCAGATCAGACTGATGGCGCGGCGCGCGAACGCGATATCGTTGCGCGGCTCGATGCGGTCCAGGTCCTCGAAGAAGAAGCCACAACTGGTAAAGCTGTACTGCTGGTAGTATTGCGCTTCCAGCAGGAGCAGCGTGCGGCGGGCGAGCATGGGATGCTCCGGCGGGCGATGGTCCTTGCCATGACGCGCCCAGAAGCTCTCCGGCATCAGCCAGCCGTTGCGCAGCGCCAAGTAGTCATCGCGCGCAGCCCAGGGATCACTGAGCGTCTCACCGGCATAACGCTCGAACAATTGATCGCCGCGTTCGGCAAGACGGGTGAGAGCGTGGCGCAGCGCCGCCTTCCACGAATTCTCACCCTCGGTGCAGCCACAGCCGCTACTCCAGCGAGCCACACCATGCGCGCAACTCCAGGAACTCGGCTCGCGCAGCTTGACTTCCTTCCTGGGCGGGTACAGGTTCATGTACCGCTCCAGCGTACAGACCTCGAAGCCATTGGCAGGCGCGCCATGATGTACCAGGTAGGAGAGGAACTTGTCGCGCCAGGGTTTATGATGCCCGTAGAGTTCGCCATCGGTTGCGATCAGGAGGAGCTGCGCCTCGCCAGCTTGCCGCTTCTCCTCAACCAGATGAACCGGCAGATGGTATGCAGCAAAATCGTCGGCATTGCTGGTGAGATGCCAGTCGAACGAGACCCCGCCGGACAGCGGCGCATTGTAGAAGAACACGGTCATGCGCCGGCCAGCGCGCAACGGCACGATATACGGCTCGCTCACATCAACGGGCGTCGCAGCCTGCCAGGGCGCGAGCACCGTGTAGGTCACGCCGCACTGCGCCAGTATATCCAGCGTTTCGCTGTCAACAGCCGTCTCAGCCAGCCACATGCCGCGTGCCTCGCGCCCGAAACGGTGACGGAAATCTTCCAGACCCCAGAGAATCTGCGTCCGTTTATCGCGTACGGTCGCCAGGGGCAGGATCGTATGGTTGTAAGCCTGCGCCAGCGCGTTGCCCACGCCGTACCGCTGTACATGTCGCCTGTCGGCAGCGATGATCCCCCGGTAGACGTCGGGATGGGCTTTCTCTAACCAGGCCGCCAGCGTTGGACCTAGATCAAAACTGATCGCCTCAAAATTGCCTGCTTCCACATTTGGACGATAGCATTCAGCAGTAATTTTCTCATTATAATTCCGATAAGGATCTGCTCCGAATTCTACAGGCAGCAGGCCACTAAAAGGCTCTTCACGTGGAGGCTGGTAGAAATGCCCATGCAAACAGAGGTACGTCAGGCCGGAAGTCGCTTGCACATCAGAAAGAATCTGTGCCGTTTTTTGTTCAATCATAGGGTTCCCTTCCTGGTATACAGCAAGAAACAGCACTGCCACCAGAACAAAGCATAAATTTTTATGCTTACTTATTATAACGAACAGGCAGAGCTATTCATTCCAAACCAAAACTCATGCTTTCATCCTTTACTTTTTATACGAAAGACAACCACACATAGATGAAATATCCATTCTTTTCTCACTTCCCAGGGTACTGTGCAGGCAAAGTCCCCCTGGTCTCCTACCCCCAGAAGAAAATTCTTTCTGTCGCCGGTAATAGTGGATACCCCCGTTTTAACACATCCATTAATGCATTTTGAGAAAGAAGTCAGAATTTCTATCAACATGCTTGAATGTACAGGTCACTCCCGGTAAGATAGAGACGTTGGCCAGAAGGCTTTCAGATGACCGGTATTATAGACCAATTCTGATGCGCAGGAGGAAAGAAGTAACTATGAGTCAACCCTCTCCCCTGATACAGGCATATCTCCAGTTCACCGGCGGGCCTCTTGCCGGGCAAACTATTCCATTAGGTGAACATCCAGCCTGGATTGGGAGGAATGCAGGATGCAGCATTATCATTCCTCATCCATCGATTCAGCCCTGGCATGCGCGCCTGGCCTGGGATAACGGCTACCTGCTTATCCAGGGCTATCAACAGAGTTTCATCACGCTGAACCAGCGTGAGATTACAGGCACGGCCTATATCAAACCCGGCGACGAGGTGGGCCTGGGACAGGCCGGTGTGACCTTCCGCCTGTTGCCCGGACCCGGCGCTGCTGCTCAGCCAGCACAACAGCAGAGCGATTCGGAGATTACTCTCTCTGTTAAAAGAGAGGCTTCCTGGCCTCCACAGGACGCTTCCAGCACCGTCCCTCAGCAGGCTGAAGCGACAGCAACCGTCCAATCTGAAGGAGCTACCAGCACACCCGCGCCTGCCCAGACCGGTGATGCGTTCCATACCCCTGCTCAGTTCAGCGGCCCCATCAGTACGCCCACGCCTGCTCAGAGCAGCGGTATATTCAACACGCCCTCACAGGCCGGTGGGACTTTTAGCCCACCTCCACAGAGCGGAGTATTTGCACCTTTCCCACAGAGCAGTAGTGGAGCCATCTCTCAGCCCCCGCAGCAGGCGTTCCCGCCACCTTCAGCGCAACTCTCTGCACTGGCCCAGACTCCCGCTGTTCCTGGTCCATTGCCACAGAGCGCCGCTATTCCGGCAAGAGAAATCACGCGCTACCTTTGTGCAGCCGCTCATCTTGATGAGAAGTTTCGCAAATTCGTGTTCAGGCACATTGTTGAGGAGGAGCATAAAGCAGTAAACGAGACGCATGGGATTGATATTATCCCGGTGGTGAAATGGTGTTTCGCAGCGCAAAAACGCACACTGATTCGCGATGGCATACTGACAGGCGTTTTTTTGCTCACACTGCTGCTGATCGGGCTGGCCCTCAGGAACCTTTTTGTTCTGTTCAGTACCCCACCTTTCGCCGTCGGCTATAGCATAATCCCGATCATTGCCGCTCTTATCTCGCCAGGTTTTCTCGTCACCTTGCTATTCATACTGCTGCTTCATTTCTTGCTTGTTACTCTGATAGTGGCGGCGATACGCTACTTCAGACCATCGCTACCTAAAGCGCCATTGTACCTGATAGGCTACCTGCTTTCTTTCTGGTCAACGCTGCTGCCGGCATTTTTGATCGCCTGGATCGTGTTGACGACAGAAAAAGTAGTTACCTGGTACGGATCAGCGATAAGACGCCTGGTGAAAGGAAACTTCAGGCCGGATGCTATCCAGGAGAGGCTTGAACCGGCGCTGGAGCAGAAGCTCAGAGCCGCTTTTGCTGCCCAGGAGCGCAACGTAATCGTCTACAGCGGCAGGAGCAACTCGCCATTCGCGGGCGCCGGAATCAGATACGGCGGACGGTTTTTTACCGTCGATGTGAGCAAGGGAAAGAGACAGGATGATCAGGCACTCTCACCACAGCCGTTTCGGATGGATGAATTGTATGCCGCTCTGACCGATGCGACTGTGACTGCCGATCTGGCGCAACTGGGCAAGATAGAGATAGAAGATAAACTTTTTGTGAACGGGCAGAGCATTCGTGATGACCGGCGCTTTCTTGCTGCTCCTCTCGCTCGTCCATTCCCCAGGATAGATCCATCGCTGCTGAAGACATTTATAGAAAATCCTGCTCAAGATATTCACTACTACAAATGTATTCGTCTCACATCGAGGCAAGAAGACCTGGTCCTCTCCATCTTTCTGCGTACTGTGATGGTTGGTAAAAAGCTGTTTATCGAAGCAGACTACCTGCTGCTTCCGCCGTTGCGGGAAGAGTATTACCAGATAGATACTGTCCCATCAACGCCGGATGTAGGAGCAATCTGGAAACTGGCACGCGAGTCGTTTGTTCCCGCTTTCCTGCTGCTGTTCGCGGCGCCCGTACGACTGCTCTCCTGGCTGCTACACAAGCCGCTGGCGCAGTGGCGCACCAGCAGAGAAGCGCAGGCAATACAGGAGAATCCCGCGTTTGACTACGGAACTGACACCAACCTGCGGCAGGTTGCCAGTTCCTCCGCTTACCGCGAGTTCTTTCAGAGAGCCGACAATGAGATGCAGCTTAAAGTGATCGAGCGCCTGCTCCTGGAGAGGATGGTGAGTTTTCTGGACGAGAAGCATATTGACACTACCGGCTTGAACGAGCGACAGGCAGCCACCTACGGCGATGCTGCGCTCATGACAGGCAGTGCCGTTTCCGCTCACTTACTCCATTCAGCGTACTCAGGATAAAAAGGGAGGCGAATAATCGCCTCTCTGCTGTGCTCATGCGCTCATGCCCTGAGCACCGGCGCCTTGCGCGCTCAGGATGAATTCCTCGTACGCTGCGCGCAGCCGGGGGTAGCGCAACAGGAAAAGGCCGGCATATTCCTGCGTCAGAGGCCGGGGCTGGCGCAGCAGGTGCATGCCGACTTCCTTGAGCAGGTGATTGCCCTTTTTGCCATTGCAGGCCCGGCAGCAAGCGACGAGATTTTCCCACGTGCTCTGCCCGCCACGTGAGCGCGGGATGACGTGATCAAGTGTCAGATCGCGCGAATGCTTGCCACAATACTGGCAGGTATCTTCATCGCGTAACAGGACATTGGCGCGCGTCGGCTGGAGAGCCACGCGCGGCACCCGCACATTGGCGAGCAACTGCACAATCACCGGGCGCTCAAGTTCGAGGCGGCGAGCCTGGATGCTCTCCTCGATCAACTGTCGTACCTCATCGTCAACAAAAGTCACTTTCTGTTTAGAGAGCAGAACGACAAGCCGGCGCTCCGGGATGACCGAAAGGGGTTGGAGCGAGGAATTCAATACAAGAACTGGCATGAACCGGTTTCCTTCCTCTCTGTCAAAGCCGATGACGGGTGCAGACAGCGAGGTTGAAAGCCGTACGGACTGGAGGAAGCAGGTTCTGCTAATCGCTCAGCCCGTATCTACCGCTGCCTGCGGTAACTACGTTGACTGAGTGGATAAGAGGGGAGATGGAATGCATGCCCAGGTGAGCCAGGGATGACAGGATATCCTCTATCCCCTATCCACCGCTGGTGTATCAGAGTGGATATACTATAGAGTGGCATCAGATACCTTCTACTGAGAGAAGTGCTGTGTACCTGATTACCGTGCATCCTGTTCACTCCCTTTGTCTTGCTGGTTCTGGTGGTGTACTACATACTTATGTGCGGAGATTTCGCACCTGGTCCCTTTTGTGAAAGGGAATATGTAGTTTTCTGGTCGGGGTGAGAGGACTTGAACCTCCGACCTCAGCGTCCCGAACGCTGCGCGCTAGCCGACTGCGCCACACCCCGTAATGATCTCCATGCATCCAACTCACAAACTCATCCATCGAGTCGAGTCGTGTGCCTGAACTACCTGATACTTGAGCAGATCCACCTGATGCTACAGTCACTCACTCTGCTCGCGCTTAGTATACCATACCCGGTGGAATTTTGACAATAGGTGGGAACACGAATTCCCACCCGGCTCGAAAAAAACCTGTCGCGGCGGGCCAGGTTATCTCAAGAGGAGACGATCTGTTTGATGAGCCGGTCGGCGAGTTCCAGTGAGTAGTTCTGGCCTCTGTCGTGGGGATAGACCTGGAACATATTGGCGACCCACAGGTTAGCGAGCGGTGTGTGCAGCGGCGGGATATGCGCGCGATAAGTCGTGGTCACGATAGGCTGCGCGAATGGCGCGCGGAACATCCAGCTCTCTGCGATCCAGCCTGGCTCAAAAGACGGTACGAGACGCTTGAGGTGCGGGAGAAAGGCAGCCAGTACCGCTTCTTTGCTCATGGTAAAGAGGGGATCATCCATTGGACGATAGTTGCCGAAGTAGAGCAGGTGGCGACCACCATACTCGGCAGGTGAGCGAAAGTTCGTGTGCTCGACGATGCTGGTAAAAGGATAGCCGCGATCACAGACGTTGATCCAGTAGCAATTTTCGGTGAAAGGCCGGTCCAGCGCAAGAATGAGGCAGTGCGCGCCGTATGCCTGGCTCTGATCATACTTTGCCCGGTAGTCGTCGGGCAGCGCCGGGATGAGCTGGCAGGTCAGGCGTGTGGGCAGCGTTGAGATCAGGCGATCAAACGTCCAGGCGCCCTGGCTGGTTTCGACGCGCCATCGTCCTCCTACCGGTTCCGCCCGCTCGACGCGCGTTGCGAGCAGCACTTTCCCGCCGGCCTGCGTGATACACTCCGCCAGGCGCTCATAGAGCAACTGGAAGCCCCCACGCAAATAGCCGAGCTGCGTTGTGCGATCATGCAGGCGCGCCCAGAACCAGGGCAGCGCGATCTGGTCAGATAGAGCGCCAAATTTGCTCAGGAAAAGCGGCTCAAATACAGTGCCGAATGCGCGCCTGCCCATCCAGCGGCGCAGCCAGGGAACAGCGGTCTGGCCTTCCAGCCAGGCGGGGTCCGCAACTTTGAGAAAAGCCAGCACAGCAGCGAGGCGCAGGCGATCAGCAACACTCAGCGGTTTAAATTGCAGCAGTGTCAGCGGCGAGTCGAGCTGGTAAAACTGACCGTTGATGAGGCTGACCGTACGTGGACGCAGCCATTCCAGACGGTCGCTCAGTCCCAGTTCGTGTATGAGCCTGATGATTGTCTTATCCGAGCGAAAAAGATGATGATAGTATTTTTCGAGCCAGGTATCGCCGACGCGAAAGCCCGCTGCCAGTCCCCCGGCTCGCTCCTCCTGCTCAAACACCATGACTGACTGTCCCGCCCGTGCCAGCCGGTAAGCTGCCATCAGGCCCAGCGCGCCTCCTCCGAGTACCGCGTACTGCATCTCCAACGTTCCTTTCAGCAGATTGCCCGACTATCCTATCATCAAAATTAGAAAGTGGCAACAGTCCTCTTTATCCTCTGTACCAGAGAAGACAAAGAGAAAAAGAAGTTTTTCAGGGGGGCATCCTTTACCTTTACCTCCTCCAGGGAGCGTACCTCGCCCTACGAGCCGGCCCCTGGACCCCCTTCGCTCTATTGCATGCCAGATATACTAAAAAGCCCTCTCTGTTCGTTTACCATGAGGAGGAAGAAAACCGGCCTGCCTGTTGTTCTGATTGACCCGCCAGCGACAATCACTTACAATCAGGGAGGGAGCAAGCAGGGGAAGCCTGTGCAAGCCACTGGCCGTTCGGGCATACTGGAGTTCCCCTGCATTTGTATTATGCAATCCAGGAGGACAGATGCGTATTCGTAAAATGGTTCTGCCGGTGGCCGGTCTGGGTACACGTGTTTTGCCGGCGACAAAAGTCATCCCGAAAGAGATGCTGCCACTCGTTGACAAACCGACGCTGCAATATATTGTGGAGGCCGCCGTTGCCGCAGGCATCGAGGAAATCATTTTTGTGACCAGCCGCAGTAAGCGCAGTATTGAGGATCATTTTGACGCCTTCCCTGAGCTGGAGCAGACGCTGGAGCGCAAGGGCAAGCTGAAAGATCTGGAAGAACTGCGCCGTGTGCAGAAGATGGCTTCATATGTGACTGTACGCCAGGAGGAGCCGCTTGGCCTGGGTCACGCAGTGCTCTGCGCGAAGGATGCGGTGGGCGATGAGCCGTTCGCGGTAAATCTGGGCGACAACCTGGTTGATCCAAGCACCCCCAATCTTCCACGCATGATCGAGCTGTATGAGAAATATAACGCGACGATCCTTTCGCTCTTCACCTGCGAACGTTCGCAGGTCTCCGCCTATGGCATTGTTGCAGCGGAAGATATCGATGCCGATACGGTGAAGGTGCATCGCCTTGTAGAAAAACCATCGCCGGAAGAGACTCCTTCTCAACTGGCGGTTGACGGCTTCTACATTCTGACACCTGACATCTTCGCGCTGCTTGAAAAGACACCACCGGGCAAGGGCGGGGAGATCCAGTTGACCGACGCGCTGGCGATGCAGGCCCGCGAGGGACGCTGCTATGGTCTGCGCTTCAACGGCATTCGCTACGATACTGGCACACCGCTTGGACTGCTCACTACCTCCATCGCGCTCGCCTTGCAGCGGTCCGATATCGCCCCCGGCCTGCGTGAATACATGCGCCGCGTGCTCGCCGAAGGCGAATAGAGCATAGAAAACCTGACAGGTTTCAGGGGTCCAGAGGGTGAGCGCCCTCCTGGACCTCCTCTTGTCTTCTGGCCCTGCCCACGCTATAGTAGGCATGAGAATTTCCATGATCAGACCGGTCGGGAAGAAACTCTCTACAGCAACATGCTACATAGAGCAACACTTAGAGGAGCTATATTTTGGTGAATTTCTTTCTCTTACTACATGCTTACAATCCCTATCTCGTACTCCTGGCCTTCCTTGTTGCGGGCGTGTGGGGACTCATTCTCTACTTCACAAAGCGCAGCATCAACCGCGCATGGCAAACCAGCCTGTATATTGCGGCGGCACTGGGCGCGCTCCAGGCCGTGTTTGGCCTGATCCTCATTGCTTCCGGTCTGAAGCCCGGCAAGCCCGGCGACGCGCTCTATTATCTGCACTACGTCTACGGAGCTATCGTCGCGCTCGGCATTCCGATTGGCGTGACCTACGCGACCGGCGGCAAGAATCCCCGCCGCGATCTGCTGATTTACAGTCTGGCCGCCCTGGTGATCGTTGCAGCGGGAGTGCGCGCCTTCATGACGGGTCCTAATCAATAAGCCGGCAATCTGGAAGGGAGGCAGTATGCGAGCTTCTTTTATTCACCTGGCAGACACCCATCTCGGCTATGAGCAGTATGGTGTGCGTGAGCGGTTCAACGATTTCAGCCGCACCTTCTGGACAATAGTCGATGAAGCTATCAACCGGCACGTTGATTTTGTGGTGATCGCCGGAGATCTTTTCAACAAGCGCGCAATCGACGCGCTGACGCTGATTCACGCCATCGCAGGATTAAAGCGGCTTAGCGAGAAAGGTATCCCCGTCATCGCCATCGAGGGCAACCATGATCGCAGCTTTTACCGCGATGGCACTTCATGGCTACAATTCCTCTGTTACGAGGGCCATCTCATTCTGCTCTCCCCGGTGATGCAGGATGGAGCGCCTTTGCTCACGCCCTGGCGCAAGGAGAACATGCAGGGGGCGTATATCGACCTGCTGGACGGCAAACTGCGTATCTATGGCCTGCCCTGGCAGGGAGCCGCCATTCATCGCAGCATCGAGGGCCTGGCGCAAGCGCTGGCCGAGGCGCGAGCGTCAGAGGATGCCGCCGGCGTAGAATATCGTCTGCTGACAATGCATACCGGCATCGACGGTATTGTGCCGCGCGTCCAGGGACTGCCGACGTTTGGGCAGTTGCAGGCCCTGCGCGATTACGTCGATTATCTGGCGCTCGGACACGTCCACAAACCGTATGAATTTGATGGCTGGATCTACAACCCCGGCTCGACCGAGACATGCAGCGCCGAGGAATGGCAGTGGCAGGATCGCGGTTTTTACTACGTCGAGATCGATACCGACGAGCCGGAGCGTATCATTAACGTTGAGAAAAAAGAACGCCTGCACCATGCTGAGCGCATACCAAGCCGCCGTCGCCTCTACATTCGCCACGATCTGCGCGTAGACGGTCTCGATACCCCTGATGCTCTCTATGCACGACTTGAAGAGTATTGTCGGCGCGAAGGACCGCGCCACCAGGACTCCTCTTACCCGCCGCTTGTCCTGCTGGCCCTGGTCGGCACGCTAGGCTTCGACTCTGGCTCGCTCGACTATCCACGCATGGAGCAGATGCTCCGCCACTATTTCCAGCCGCTCTACGCCCGTATCGACAATCACACCAGCGACCAGGACTATCTGCCAGAAGAAGGCGATATCGATGGACGCGACCGCTCGCAGTGGCACGAACTGGAGCGGCGCATTTTCGAGGAGCTGATCGCGCGCGATAATCGCTACCTACCAGCGAAAGAGCAGTGGAGCGCGGTGCTGGCCGAGCTAAAGCAACGCGCGCTCGACAAAGAAGATCCTGCTCAGATCGCGCAGTTTCTGCGTGAGAAGCGCGCAGCGTTGCTGAACGCATAGTGAGGAGCGTGAAACACACCTCTTTGCGTTTGAACCCCTGCGGTGGAAAGATTGACTCAATCTCTTTGGGGAGAGGAAAATATGCTCTCGATGAGCAAAAAAACCGCCCATACAGGCGGGTGGGATGGCAACGTCTTATTTTCCCACGAGGTTGCCCTCGCAGTATCATCAGGGCTGGAAGGCTTAACTACCGTGTTCGGGATGGGAACGGGTGTACCCCTTCCGCTATTGCCACCACCCCACCTGCTTGTACGGGCGAGGGGAGGGACCATTCCTGAGGTGGAGATGAGGGGATTCGAACCCCTGACCTCTGCCGTGCAAAGGCAGCGCTCTTCCAACTAAGCTACATCCCCATCGGGAACTGGTGGGCCTTCCTGGACTCGAACCAGGGACCTCAGTCTTATCAGGACTGCGCTCTAACCACCTGAGCTAAAAGCCCAAGTTCATTCATCGTACAGGAGTTCCAGAGTTGCTGAACACCTGGAGAGTGGTAAGTAACGGCTGAAACGGAAAGTTTCAATACCTGTAACAAGTTTATCGGTTATTCCTCCTCGCGGCATCCTTCAACGGACCCGGAGGAGGCTTCGACCTGGAAGTGACTCAGCAGACATTTCACCGGCTGTTTATAGAACAGCATAGCAAAAAGGCGATAGCACGCATGCTGAGCAGGCACTCCCTAGAAAGGAGGTGATCCAGCCGCACCTTCCGGTACGGCTACCTTGTTAC
>JADBKA010000404.1 GCA_014896635.1 Ktedonobacteraceae bacterium | reverse complement strand
TATGCACTCAAGGCGACTCCTGACCCAGCCTGCTCATCGTGGAGCGATGTCAGATTTCAACTGATGCCAGGCCTGCCGCGCCTCTTCCACCGAGCCTTCGTCCTCGATGGTCGAGACATCGCCAGGGTCACGCTCCAGCGTGACCGAGCGCAGCACGCGGCGCATGATCTTGCCACTGCGTGTCTTGGGCAGCGTGCTCACAAAGTTGATCTCGCCAATCACCACCACCGGCCCCAGTTCGCTGCGCACCGTCTTGAGCAACTCTTGCTTCAGTTCCTCTGTGGGCTGATAGCCCTGCCTGAGCACAATGAAAGCCGCGATCACTTCCCCACGTAGTTCATCGGGCCGTCCGCTCACGCCCGACTCCGCCACCGCCGGGTGCTTGAGAAAGGCTGTCTCGACCTCGATAGTGCCGATGCGATGCCCGGCAATCTTGATGATCTCATCAGCCCGGCCCGCGAACCAGACGTAGCCGTCGTCGTCGATCTGTGCCGAGTCGCCGGTGTAGTACACGCCTGGCAGAATCCCCCAATAATCCCGCCCGTAGCGTTCCGGTTCGCCCCACAGCGCCGGTGTGAGGCCGGGGAAGGGTCGGGTGATTACCATGATGCCTTTTTCGTTCGGCCCCACCGGCTTGCCATCCGCCGGCGAGACCACCTGCGCCTCAATGCCGGGTAGCGCGATGGTCGCCGAGCCGGGCTTGATCGGCAGCAAGCCCAGACCATAGGGATTGCCGAAGACCGGGCCGCCGGTCTCCGTCTGCCACATGTGGTCAATCACCGGCACACGGTTGTGCAGTACCGTCTTTTGCAGCCACTCCCACGCCGGCGCGTTCAGCACCTCACCGGCACAGAAGACGCGATCAAGCGAGGAGTGGTCATACCTGCGCGCTGGCTCCTCGCCATATTTCATAAGCAGACGCACAGCCGTAGGCGAAGTGAAGACGCTCGTCACGGCGAACTCTTCAATCACCTGCCAGAACAGGTCGGGACTCGGATAATCCAGCGCGCCCTCAAAGGCCAGCGTGGTCGCACCAGCAATCAGCGGAGCGTAGACGATGTAACTGTGGCCGACCACCCAGCCGATATCCGAGGTAGACCACCACACATCAGTTGGTTTCAGATCGAAGACCCACCGGCCCATGCTGTGGATATGCACCTGATAGCCACCATGCGTATGAATGGCAAGCTTGGGTTTGGCGGTAGTTCCCGATGTTGCCAGGATATAGGCCGGCTCGTTCGACTCCAGCGGCACGTAGTCCCCGCTCTGCCCTTCAGCATGACGCAGAAACTCCTGCCAGCTCAGATCGCGTTCCTCCTGCATGGCGACGGGCTGAGCGGTGCGATTGAGCACGATCACATGCTCGACGCTGCCGGCATCGGGAGAGAGCGCGGCATCGACGATCTCTTTGAGCTGCGTATCCTTGCCCTTGCGATAGGTCACATCGGCGGTAAAAACCAGGCGCGAACCGCTGGCCTGGATGCGGTCGCGCAGAGCCTGAGCGCCAAAACCGGCGAAGACCACGACGTGAATGGCTCCGATGCGCACAGCAGCCAGCATCAGCATGATCGCTTCGGGGAAGGTTGGTAAATAAATCGTGATGCAATCCCCCTTCTGGATGCCCATGCCGCGTAGCGCCGCCGCCAGGCGCTCTACCTCATGCAGCAGTTGCGCATAGGTAAATAGACGCCGTTCGCCACGTTCGTTGAGGTAGACCAGTGCGGTATGCCCGCCCCAGCCGCGTTTGACGTGATGATCAAGCGCGCTGTAGGCCAGATTAGTCTGGCCGCCGATGAACCAGCGAAAAGTAGGGGGTGTCCATTCAAAGACACGCTCCCAGCGTCTCAGCCAGGGCAATTGCTCGGCAGCTCTGCCCCAGAACGCCTCAGGGTTTTCCCGTGCCTCCTCAATCCAACGATGCACCACAGGGTTGATCAAGTCCATAAACTGTTTGCCTCTCCCTTCGTCCAGATATGAAAATAGGTGAACCTGCTGTATATATTGTATGTCAATGTTCCTTCTTATGAAAAGAGGAAAGGAACAACAGAGCCGGGCAGTCTCAACTCGCATAGAGCAAAGCACAAAAAGCCCGGCCCGCAGAAGTTCATCCCTGCCGTACGTCTGTTTACCGTGCAGGAGTACAGGAGAGATGAACGATGTGACACCCGTTGCAGAAAAACTTCTCTATAGCGATCCATGCCGCAACCTGCTACAGGAACAACTTTACCCTTGCTTCTCCGTTTTTCCTGTTTCTGCTTCCAACAATTGAAGCCCGGTATACTCCATCGCGTCTTCCGGCTTGGCGAAGAGCAAGAGACGATCATCCTGCAATACCAGGCGCCCATAATGAGTTGTCATTTGCACCTGAAAAAAGTACGGGTCCATCTCCCGCCCCAGTGCATCGCTGATCTCCTGCATATCGAACTCCAGACGGTCCTCACCTTCAATGAGGATCAGCGCGGGATACTCAGTGATTTGCACGCCGGGTT
>JADBKA010000085.1 GCA_014896635.1 Ktedonobacteraceae bacterium | reverse complement strand
CGCTACCTCAGCACGAGATTTCAGGCTGGCTCCTCTCCTATGCGGAAAGAGAATCGTACGGAGGATTTGATCGAAGTGTAGTTGGGTATCGGGGGACACCCCCGAACCCCGCCAGGGAGGCATGCGCCCCCCTGGACCCCCCTTTTCTGCTACGTTAACGCCTATAGGGGACACCCCTGGCCCTTCCCTTTGCTATTAGAGTTTGACCAGGGTGACGCCGAAGATGTCGCCGGCCTTGCCGATCTGATGTAGCGTTTCGTCGGGGATCGGATCATCGACCGAGACGATCATCAGCGCCGTGTCAGGTTTGCTCGCGGGATCGTAGTGCCGGCGGGCCGAGCGGATACTGGGGCCGACATCCATATGCCGGATATTGATATTCGCCTTGCCCAGTTCTGTGCCGACGCGCCCGATCATGCCAGGTTGATCAAGGTTGCGGCAGAAGAGGATATAGCCTTCCGGTACAAATTCGGTCCAGTAACGTCCAACGCGCACAATACGTGGCTCTCCGTGCATGATCGTCCCACTCAGCACATCGATATGCTCGTCACCTGAACCGGGTTTGCCTGCCAGCGAAGAGAGGTAGCCGTTGACGTTTGGCACGCGCAATGTGACCAGGTTGGCAAACTGCTCCGGCGTGGTTGATTTCTGCTCGACAATCTCCAGGCCCCA
Source organism: Ktedonobacteraceae bacterium (assembly GCA_014896635.1). The sequence continues at coordinate 18,220 of JADBKA010000085.1, read as the reverse complement.
TTCTTTTGCCAGTACCTGCGCATTGATCATGTTGACGTGCGCTTCAGAGACCGACTCCAGCAGACCTTTGATCAGCGCCGCCTGTAGTGGCCGCAAATCGTAGCTGGCGATCTCGCCGCTGTAGGAGAGTTCAACTCTGCTCAGCGGTCCCGGCTGGAGTTGCGTAAAGAGACGTCCCATCTTCTCCAGCAGATTCATGTAGGGTTGCAGCACCTTGAGCGTCTCCGGCAGGATCAGCGGGGCGTTGATGGCCGCGCGCGGGAATCCGCCGCGCAGTACCGAGACGATCTGCTCGGCCACATCGGTCGCCACGCTGACCTGAGCCTCTTCCGTCGAGGCGCCCAGGTGTGGCGTGGCGATGACGCGCTCATGGGTAACCAGTTGCCGGAGAATCTCATTATCACGGATCGGCTCCTGGCTGAAAACATCGAGTGCGGCTCCTGCCAGTCGCTGTTCGTTGAGGGCGTTCAGCAGCGCCTCTTCGTCGATCAGGCCGCCACGCGCGCAGTTGATCAGGCGCGCCGTCGGCTTCATCAGGCTCAACTCGCGTGTACCGATCATGCCGCGTGTGCCGCTCGGCCCGCTGGTGAGAGAAGTGTGCAGTGTGACAAAATCGGCCTGCTGGAGCACTTCGTCGAGGCTGAGCATCTCGACGCCATTCTTGCGCGCAAGCTCCGGCGCGACAAACGGGTCGTAAGCAATGGTCTGCATTTCCAGACCCTGCGCCCGTCGCGCAACTGCCATACCGACCTTGCCCAGTCCAATGATGCCGAGCACTTTGTTGCGTACCTCGATGCCCATGAAACGGCTACGCTCCCACTTGCCGCTTTTTACGCTGCTGTCAGCGGCGGGAAGGTGGCGCGCCAGCGCCAGCAGCATGGCGATGGTGTGCTCGGCTGCGGCAATGATGTTGCCGGTGGGCGAGTTGACGACCATGATGCCCAGGCGCGTTGCGACTTCGGTATCAATGTTATCGACGCCGACACCCGCCCGTCCAACAATCTTGAGATTGGCTGCCGCTTCCAGAATGTCGGCGGTCACTTTTGTTTCACTGCGTACGACGAGGGCGCTGTAATCGCCGATGATGGCCCTGAGCTGCTCAGGCTTGAGTCCATACCGCTCGTCAATTTGCGCGTCGGGGAGCTGCGTGCGCAGCAGCTCAATCCCTTCGCGGGCAACTTTGTCAGTAATCAGAATCTTGACGGGATGAGTTCTATCGGTGGCCTCTCCCATGCGAACCGTTGCCTCTGCCATAGAAAAACTTCCTTTCTTTCCGCGCATCCACACTGCTACATTTCTGTGCTAATACCTCTACATTATCCCCGGAATCCGCTTACGCGCAATTGTTTTTCCAGGGCATCCATCGCTTGTTCCAGGTCGGTCATTGTGAAGTAGCCGAGATGGCCGATGCGGAAAATTTTCCCTTCGTAGTGAGCCTGTCCACCAGCAAACACGACTTTATCTTCCTCGCGCAGTCGCTTGAGAACAGCTTTGATGTCGATACCCTCTGGAACTTTAAGGGCTGTCACCGTATTTGAGGCATAGGCGGGATCGGCGAAGAGATCCAATCCCATCGCTTTTGCGCGACCGCGTACATATTCGCCGGCTCTGGCATGTCGCTCGAAAATGGCCTCGCGTCCCTCTTTTAGCATCAGTTCCAGTGCCACGTCAAGGGCATAGAACACGGAGACAGCAGGTGTGGTGGGATGCTGCCAGCGCGTGACCAGTTGTTTGCGCGTTTTTTCCCAGTCGAAGTAGAAGCGTGGTAACTTCGCGCTCTTGTTGGCTTCCCAGGCGCGCTCGCTGGCGGCGATCATCATAATGCCCGGCGGAGACATCCAGCCCTTCTGTGAGCCGCTGAACACCACGTCCAGTCCCCAGGCGTCCATATCCAGGGGAATGCTGCTCAGTGAGCTGACGGCATCGACAACGATCAGAGCCTCTGGATTGTGGCGGCGAATGACCTGTGCCAGTGCCTGGATGTCATTGGTGACGCCGGTGGACGTCTCGTTGTGCGTGAGGAGCACGCCGCGATATGGCGCAAGCCCTTGCAGGCGCTCATCGACAATTTCCGGTCTGGCAGCCTGGCCCCAGGGGAACTCTAGCCGCGTCACTTCCAGGCCATAGCTGCTGGCGATCTTCGCCATGCGATCACCAAAGTTGCCGATAGTGATGGAGACGACGTGATCACCGGGAGAGAAAAGGTTCACGATGGCGCATTCCTGGCCGCCGGTACCGGCTGACGGATAGGTCAAAACGAGCGCTTCCGTCTGGAAAAAATATTGCAGACGCAAGGTCACGCGCTTTGCCATTGCAGAGAATTCGGGTCCGCGATGATTAATCATTGGCGCCGCCTGGGCCGCCATCACTTCTGGCGGCAGGGGCGTGGGACCGGGGACACGCAGGTTCTGCGTGGGAATGGGAGTACGTTCCTCAACATGAGGAACAGGAATTGTTTTATGTTCTTCTATTGTCATAACGAATCTCTCCTAACATGTATAACGGCGTTCTGGCCGTTTCAGGCGGTAGGGCGCATAGACGTTGCTCTCAACCGGTGATGGAACGGTAGAGGAGAGCGGATAAGTGACGCGGCGGTGCATGACAGGCGGCGGATAACGACCGTGTTATCCGCCGCTGAATGTTCAGGCGCTACAACTAAAGTATAGCACAAAAATGTGAGAGAGAGTTTGGGAGATCACACAGGCTCAGGCTCGCCAGCTATCATTCCATTTTGGGCATGGGAACAGGATTGGAGCCGTCGGGGTTGTTGACGTTGATCATGGTGATCATGCCGCCTGGGAAGCCGCCGTCGTTGGTGATCGCGCCTTCCACATGATCGTGGAACATATAACGGCCTACCAGGTTCAGGTCGAGCAGGATCTCGTACCGCTCGGCAGGACCAACGGCAAGCGTATCCTTGTAGTAGGGCATATCTAGTTTGCGGCCATCGGTCCCCAGTACCAGGAAATGGTAGCCATGTGTATGAATCATGTGGACGACATCACCGGTGTTAATAAGCCGCACCAACACTTTTTGTCCGACGGTAGCGTTGATGCTCGTGTTCGGGTCCATCATAGTGTCAGGCCAGGCTTTCCCGTTGATCAGGAAGTAGTTGGGGTGATAGTCGGTCCACTTTACCTCTTCGCCGTTCTTATTCAGAGCATTATACACTCCCTGGTGCGCTTTACTGTCTATATCGCTCAGAACGAAAGTATATTCTTTATCGTATGGCGGGGTATTATGATATGCCTTGGTCGATTCTCCTCTGGGATGAATAATCAGGGGACCATACATACCCATCTGGATATGTTCTGGCGCTTCTACATGGCAGTGATACCAGTACGTACCGGCGTATCTGGCGACGAAGCGATAGACGTAGCTCTGGCCCTGCTTGACAGGTCCGCCGGGCTGTGTCATGGGGTCGCCGTCGTATTTGCTTTCCAGGTCCAGGCCGTGCAGGTGGATCGTATGCCCGTCGCCTTCCTCGTTATAGCGGGTTTTTGTCGGATCTTTGTCATCCACAAGTGTGATGGTGACCGAATCGCCTTCATCCATCTCCAGTTTTGGCCCTGGAATTTTTGCTCGCCCCTTTGGATCATCGGTGAAGCCGTACATGTAAATCTGAGTGCCATCGGGCATCTTTATCAGAGCGTCGCGCACGTACAGTGTGAAATTGCGCGTTTTGCCAGGAGGAGGTGTGCCTGTGGCGGATTGTCCCAGGGAGAGTCCAGAGGTTGACAGTGGATTGTCGGAGCCGGTGGTACATGCGCTGATGATGCCTGTGGCGAGCAGAGAGACAAGCAGCAGCGATGAGCCGAGCATGAGTTTTCTTTTCTTGCGATTCACCAGGTGTCCTTTCCTCTTTCATAAGCTAACTGACTGATGAGAGCAGCCGGATATGTCAAATATGCAGATGTGCCTATTTGAGGAGTCCATATCCGACTGGGAAGAGCGGATTTTTAATCTTGTTTTAAGATTCGCTCAGGACGGATAGTAGCATGAGAATCTGAACAGGGTCAAGAGAACAGGTACCTGCTAAACAAAAATGGCTAATGCAGAATCACAAGACCTGGCAGATTTCCGTTCCAGGAGTCCAGGGGAGCGCTTGTTCTTTCGCTCTGCAACACTGCTTGCACTCCCTGGAAGGGCGAGCCTCGGAGGGCTTACAGGTAGAGGTTTTAATGGGCGGACATCAGTGATGATTTCGTATGTACAGCCCATCGTAATGATGGTAGCGTTTTAAATAGCGTGTTGCTCTCTCACTCCAGATGCCGTCACACTTTTTTTCCAGTCGAGCATGTTATCTCCCGTTTCATCACTCACCGGCCAGTCGTATACTATACCGATCTGTTCACAGCACCACTTCCCCCAGGCAAACATCTGGCGAAGCATCGCTTCGGACCGTTGTCCCAGTTCAGTCAGCGAGTATTCGACCTTTGGGGGCATTTCTGCGTATATCTGTCGGCGAAGCACTCCCTTCTGTTCGAGTTCCCGCAGCTGGACGCTGAGCGTCTGCCGGTTTGCCTGGGGCAGGAGTCGCTGTAATTCGCTAAAGCGTCTGGGGCCGCTGAACAGATGATACCAGATCCAGAACTTCCACCGGCCTCCCAGGTTTACTAACCACTCATCATACTCCAGGCCGGCTTGCTCACCACACACTTTTCCCCATGCATACATCTGGCGCAGGATTGGCTCCAGGCTCAAACCCAGTTCTGAAAGCTCATATTCGACCTTCGGCGACTTCTGAGGAAAGACGTGCCGGTGAAGGAAACCCATGTGTTCTAACTCGCGCAACTGGATCGTGAGCATCTGCCGGCTGGCGCGAGGCAGGAGCCGCTGCAATTCACCAAAGCGTTTAGCTCCACTGAGCAAATGATACAAGATCCCGATCTTCCATTTGCCCCCGATGCCCACCCCTCCAAACGGACACAGGGTCGTCTTCTTCTGTCGTGCCATAGGATTCCGCTCCTTAACAAGCGATTGCTTGCTTCTCCTTTGTCAGATAAAATTGCGTACTTGTTTCTATCACATCTCTCAGGTACAGTGAATGGTATCAACTGTGCGAGACTCTTGACTACTCGCAGCGTTGTTTTCTTACTTGATCAGGTTTTGACACATGTACGACGAGGAAAAAAGAGGGTTGCGGAGAGAGTCCTCTCACCGTTCCCCGGCTTTCACAGAAAGGAATAAAAAAATATGCATACATTCGCACATCCTCATCACGAGGAAACAAAGGAGAAGCAAGCAGGCTTGACACGCGGGTTAATCATGAACCTGGGGTCGAAGGCGCGGGTTTTGTCAGAGCACAAACGAGGTCTTAACCAAAAAAAGCCACCCGACTCTTGACATATCACAACCGCATTCAGTATAGTTGATAACGAAGGGGTTGCACCACGCAATCCCTTTCCAATACACAAAGTCTGACAGGCTTTTCATCACACAACGCTCAATAAGCAAGTGATCATTTCTTAGAACTACTGAAGGAGATGGCGACCATGATCATCGTTAAGCTGATTGCTGAAGCCCGGTTTCAGCAGCTCATGGTCGTATTATGCCCATCTTCAGGAAGAACTCATCCTTTTCATAGAGATGAATGAGGAGAACTGATCGACAGGCATCTCTGGCCGTGAGCACTGGGTGGAAATGCAGTCTCACGGTTTTTTGTTGTCCTTTTATAGCAGACTTTTGATGCTCTCTCTGAACAGGAGAGAAGGCAAATCTGGAACATCTCTTCGATAGCGCAGGCAATTATGACAGAAGATGTCATAAACGATCTGCTATTCTATTGGCATCTATGCATCTCAAGGAAGGACGGGATTTATGCCAACCAGACCACTCGATAACGAATTGACGGTTACATCAAGTGAAACGACAACTGCACCAGCAGCAGAAATACAGGCGAATATATCATCACCAGAAAAACAGTCACGAAAAATAACAGTGACGCTGGCTTTCCTCTCCGGTTGTATAGCCTTAATCATGACCGGATTTGGGATCATCATTCCTGTCTTTCCTCAGCGGTTAGAATCGCTTGGCCTGGGGGCCGAGACGCTGGCCCTGATGGAAGTAGGCTTTGGCCTGGGTATGTTTCTCTTCAGTCCGGTGCTCGGCACGCTGGCCGACCGCATTGGTCGCAAACCGGTTGTGCTGCTCTCGCTGGCAGGTTTTATCCTGACCAACCTGGTGTTGGCGGTGGTGAACGTGCCGCTACTCTTCATCCTGGTCCGCTTTATCGAAGGTGTTGTGGCTTCCGGTATGTTGCCAGCAGCGACGGCGATGGTAGGTGACAGCATTCCACCGGAGAGGCAGGGGCGCTGGCTTGGCATGATCACGACGGCCCAGGCAAGCGGTGTCGCGCTCGGCCCGGCTATTGGCGGCTTTCTCTACCAGGTCTGGGGCTTCATCACACCCTTCCTGCTCTCAGCCGCTATCGCGCTTGCCGCATCGCTACTGGCGCTGTTCATGCTGAAAGAAACACTGCCGGCTCATGTGCGCGCGCAGGCGCAGCAGCGCAGGGCTGACCGGCAGGAGCAGAGAGGCAGGCGCATTTTTGCTGTAGATCTCGCGGCTCTGAACAGATCTCGAATCTTACAGCTTTTCGGTCTGCTGCTCTTCTTTGATTTCAGCGTGGCATTTGCCTACCCGTTTGTGTTGCCGGAGTATCCTTTCTTCTTCGAGAAGGTACTGCACTACACCAGCGCGCAATATGGCACAATTGTCAGCGTCTACGGTCTGTCGCTGGCAGTTTTTCCGATGTTTCTGGGACGTCTAAGCGAGCTTGCGCCTAAGAAACTGCTGATTGCGCTCGGCTGCCTGCTCATTCCTGTGCTGAACATCGGCATGCTTTTCCTGCACCAGTTTGCACTGCTCATCGCGGCCACCGTCGTAACGGGACTGGGCAGCGCACTATTCATGCCAGCACTGAGCGTGGTCTACCTGGGAAAGACGACAGAGCAGAATCGCTCGCAGGTGATGGGCATACGAGGTTCGGCGCTCTCGCTCGCCATCCTGCTTGGCCCGCTGGCGCTGGCGCTCTTCAGCCGCTGGCTCACACCACATGCCACTTTCGCCATTGCCGCTGCAATCCCGCTGCTCGTGCTTCTGCTCATCCCGCTGCTGTCGGTAAAACGCAGCGGATAGGCAGAGGGTGCAGGGAGGCGAAGCCTCCCTGCCGGGAGCGCGGGGGTGTCCCCAGAAAAACACATAAGATCTGCTATTAGCCTTCTTTGAGCGTACTCACCTTTTCAGCAACGGGAAGAAAGTGCTGGATCGCGTGAGGATTGCTCAGCGAATCGAGGCTGACGGCCTTCTCTATGGGGATGCCCATAAGAATTTTCTTTGCCGGCACTTCCAGCTTCTTGCCGCTTAAAGTGCGCGGAATATCAGGAACGGCGATAATCTCATCAGGGACGTGGTGCGGCGAAATGGCGGAACGCAGTGCGCTCTTGATGCGCGAAACGAGCGATTCATCCAGCTTCACGCCCTCACGTAGCACAACAAAGAGTGGCATATAATAGCGCCCGGCGGGCAGCTCGATGCCGATGATCAGACTGTCGAGGATTTCAGGGAAGCTCTCAACGACGCGGTAGATCTCGCTACTGCCCATGCGAATGCCCATGCGGTTGATCGTCGAATCGGAGCGGCCATAGATCACGGCGCTGCCACGCGGCGTAATACGAATCCAGTCGCCATGCCGCCAGACGCCCGGATACATGGTGAAGTAGCTCTCTTTGTAACGGCGGTTATCGGGATCGTTCCAGAAGTAGAGCGGCATCGAAGGCATCGGTTCGGTGATGACCAGCTCACCAACTTCGTCGATCAGCGGCTTGCCCGCCTCATCGAACGCTTCGACTTTCGCGCCAAGCGAGCGGCACTGCAACTCGCCGGCATAGACCGGCAGCAGAATACTACCACCCACAAAGGCGGAACAGACATCGGTACCGCCACTGATCGAGGCGAGCCAGAGATCATGCTTGACGTGTTCATAGATCCAGCGGAATCCTTCAGGTGGCAGCGGAGAGCCGGTCGAGCCAAGTGCGCGCAGTTTGCTCAGATCGTACTGTTTGCCGGGTTCAATGCCCGACTTCATACAGCCGGCAATGTAGGCCGCGCTGGTACCGAAGAGCGTCATGCCGGTATCCTGGGCGAATTGCCAGAGCGTTCCCATATCGGGATAGCCCGGCGAGCCATCATAGAGCAGGATGGTGGCTTCCACTAGCAGGCCGCCGATCAAGAAGTTCCACATCATCCAGCCGGTCGTGCTGAACCAGAAGAAACGGTCGTCAGGCTTGAGATCGAGGTCCAGGTGCAGCGCCTTGAGATGCTCAAGCAGAATACCGCCGGTCCCCTGCACAATAGGCTTGGGCAGGCCAGTCGTGCCTGAAGAATAGAGCACCCAGAGCGGATGATCAAACGGCACCTGCTCAAAAAGCAACTCACCAGGCTCCTTTAGCATCTCTTCCCAGGAGAGAGCATGAGCAATTTCGCCAGGATCGAAAGTGGGGAGCAGGTAGGGGAGCAGGATGGTTTTTTGCAGCGTGGGCAGAGCCTTCTGAATCTCGGCAACGATATGGCGCCGGTCAAAGGTCTTGCCGCCATACTGGTAGCCATCGACGGCAAAGAGCACTTTTGGCTCGATCTGCTTGAATCTGTCGATAACGCTATTGGTGCCAAAATCAGGTGGACAACTGGACCAGGTCGCGCCCATGCTCGCGCAGGCGAGAAAAGCGATCAGAGCTTCGGGGATGTTTGGCATATAGGCGACGACGCGATCTCCTCGCTGCACGCCCAGAGTTTTCAGTGCGGCTGTCAGCGCGCCCACTTTTTGCGCCAGATCGCTCCACGACATCGCTGTCAGGGGGTGACGTTCTGAGCGGAAGAAGAGCGCGGGCCGCTCGGCTGTGGCATTGCGAAAGACGTGCTCGGCGTAGTTGAGTTGAGCGCCGGTGAACCAGCGCGCCCCCGGCATGCGGCGCTCGGCCAGCACTGTTGTGTAGGGCTGGGAAGCCTTGATATGAAAATAATCCCAGAGCGAGGCCCAGAAATCTTCGAGATGGTCAACCGACCACTGCCAGAGTTCCTCGCGTGACTGAAAATGCAGGCCCTTTTCGCGTGTCAGCCACTGCATATAATGCGTGACGTTGGCTTGCTGCTTCATAGCTTCCGTAGGCTCCCACAGCGGGCGAACATCTTGAGGTGGCGTTATCATCAATGCGTTGCCTTTCTGGTAAATAGTACGAACAACGGCGTTCACTTCAGGCAGGCAGTAAGAAATGCCTGGACAAATGAGCTTATCTCTCATTTTCAATTATATCATTTAAAATTGATCCTTAACCATGCTTACCAGGATTGCGACTTGCGGGGAGCCATTCCTCGCCGGCCTGGTTCTTTCCCCGGTCTTTCGGTTCCCCTGGCAAAACCGTCAGAATGGCCTCCCAAGATTATCTGGGATTGTGAGGGGGCAGAGTCGTGGGAATAGCATGCATGACGAGTACCCCCGGCGCGATCAACTTCCCACAATGATGAATATGCCTTATAATGCATGAGAGTGTGTCTTAACGAGAGTAAAAAGCCGATAGAAAAAAGAAAGGAGTCAAGCAAGCGATCAGAAAGGATCAGAGACGATGTGCGAGACAGTCAACCGAAAGCCGTATCCATCCGATCTTACCGACAGGCAATGGGAGTTGTTGGCTCCCTTGATCCCAGAGCTTTCCGCGCATACCACAGGTCGGACCATCCCGCGACGCGAAATCGTCAATGGGGTGCTCTACGTGCTGCGAACGGGCTGCTCCTGGAGACAGATGCCCCACGATTTGCCCAACGGCAAGACGGTCTACCATTATTTCCGTCTCTGGAAATTGGACGGTACGTGGGAAAGAGCCATGACCAGCTTGCGCAAACAAGCCCGTCGGGCCATCAACCGCGAGGAAGAACCCAGTGCGGCCATCATCGATAGTCAATCGATCAAAACCAGCCCTGTGCGAGGCATCGAGCGTGGGTTCGATGCCTGGAAAAAAAATCTGGGGTCGCAAACGACACATCCTGGTTGATACGCAAGGCTTTCTTTTGGCTGTCAAAGTGCATACTGCCGGATTAGTGGATCGCAGTGCAGCTCCCTTGCTTTTAGAGCCCCTCGCGAACCGGTTTGCTCGTCTCTCGCATCTGTTTGCCGACCAGGGATATACTGGGCCGCTCATTGCTTGGATCAAAGAGCATTTGGGTTGGGAGACTGAGATTGTTCCACACGAGCACAATACGTCCCATGTTGATTGGGAGCTCGTTGATGGTCAACCCGTCAAAATCAAGAAACCCAAAGGCGGCTTTCAAGTCCAGCGTTTTCGCTGGATTGTCGAGCGTACCTTCGCCTGGTTGATCCGATGGAGAAGACTCGCCCGCGATTATGAGGGATTGCCCTCAAGCAGTGAGGCTTTCATCCACATTGCTTCGCTTCGTCTCTGCTTGACGCGCCTGGCTCCTTTCCGCTATTGATTTACTGATCTTCAGACACACTCTGATATCTATGCAGCATCGCTCTGCTCCTCTTGTAAAAGAATAGAAGAACTGTATAACAAGTATGCATGAATGCAACCCTCACTATCAACGTATAAGGCTGGCGTATACTCATAAATCAGGGGTGTGGCGAGCCGGGAGTTCCTTGACAAACTGACTGTTTTCTTTTATCGTAACTATCAGGTTCAAGAGGTATAGATTCGAGCTTTTCAGAAGAACAAGGGAAAACGAATAAGGGAGCATAAAAAATGAGCAGACTTGAGGGAAAGATCGCGCTGGTGACAGGCGGGGGGAGAGGTATCGGACGGACGACTGCACTGGCGCTTGCTCGTGAGGGGTGCGATGTCGTGGTGGTGGCACGCACGTATGCCGAGATCGAACAGGTGGCGGCTGAGATACGTGTACAGGGCCGGCGCGGCCTGGCCTTTGCCTGTGATATTGCCGACGGCCAGGCGATTGCTCGAACGTTCGCCTCGCTTGTAGAGGAAACAGACCCGGTTGATATCTTGATCAATAATGCCGGGGTCGTCGAGCCGCTAGGGCCAACCGCGACGGCTGATCCTGAACTGTGGTCTCAGGCGCTTCAGGTCAACCTCATCGGCGCGTTCCGCTGGATACATGCCTGTCTTCCAGAGATGCTCAGGCGCGGCTGGGGGCGCATTGTCAATATTTCGACCGGCGCCGCAGCGGGAGCGGGAATGCTGAATGCCAGCGCCTATTCTACCAGTAAGGCGGGCCTTGAGATGCTGACACTGAATCTGGCAGCCGAGCTGGCGGGCAGTGGCATAACGGTCAATGCCGTGCGCCCCGGCACTGTCGATACTGCCATGCAGACGCATATCCGCAGTCAGCCGGCTGAGCGCGTGGGGCGGCAGATGCATGAGCGATTCACCGGGCTGCATGAACAGGGCATGCTGCTAGATCCTGTACAGCCCGCTCGTCTCATTACAGCTCTGGTTCTGGGAAAGAGCAGCGGCGAGGTCGTGAGTATTTACGATCAACGCGGCCAGGAACTGCTGGAAAGCCAGCCATGATGTTTTCTGCGACCGGGCGCTGAAAGGCGGAGCGAAGCCGGTAAAAATGCGCGCCGGCTGAACGTTTATCATACTCCCTTGCGTTCAGATGGGCAAGATGCTTGCGCATCTTGCCAGTCCCGCCGGTGGCGGGACGGATCTCGAACGGCTATCAAGATTTCATACCAAGTTGCTTCCAGAGAAGCAACTTGGTATCAGACCGTCAGTTTGCGCTGTTCTGTGGTGGCAGAACCAAAGAGCGTATCGAGCAGTTCGGGCGCATAGCGTTCAACGATGCTCTCGGTGATGGCATTGGCGCGGCAAATTTCGCCAAACATGCTGGCGCTACGGCGGGGAATACGCTCCTGGGTCAGCGGGTTTGTCTCGATCAGGCCGAAGCGCGCCTGCCAGCCCTGATTCCATTCAAAGTTATCGACCAGCGTCCAGTAAAAGTAGCCGCGCACGGGTATCCCCTCACGGATCGCGCGATGGAGCATCGCCAGGTGCTCCAGGATAGCGCGCGGACGCCGGTCGTCGGCAGCATCACAGAAGCCATTCTCGGTGATATAGAGCGGCTTATTTCCCCTCGTGTGATAATAGACAAACTTGAGCACACGGTAGAGTCCCTCTGCATAGATCTCGCCGAAGCTGCCATCGACGCCGGGATCGTTACGTATCGCGCCAGGGCGCACAAAACGACGTCCAAACCCCTCGGCAGGCAGATCAGGATCAAAGTGTACCATCTCGCGTGTATAATAGTTGATGCCATGATAGTCGCGTGCGCCAGACGCACCGGCGACAGGAGCAAGCAGCGTATTCAGCGGGAACGGGAAATGCCCGGTCTCAAAGCCCTGCAAAGGCGCCTGGTTGAAGAAGCGATCTTGCAGGCCGGCAGCAGCATGATCCAGCGGCGAGAGCTTGCTGGCAGGATCGAACAGGCGATAGTGCAGGCAATAGCCAATCTGAGCTTCCGGTTGAATCCGGCGAATGGTGTAGAACGCGGCGGTATGCGCCTGCACCAGGTTGCGCAGGACCTGCATTGAGCGCAACAGGTTCTGCTCACCGGGCGGGAAGACGCCGCGTAGATAGCCCTCGGTCGCATAGACGTTCGGCTCGTTAATCGTGATCCAGAAATCGCACAGATCTTGCAACGCCTTGACCACATACGCAACGTACCGGGTGAAAAAGCGAATATTGCTCGTCCTGGCAAAGCCGCCCCGGTCAACAAACCAGAGTGGCTCGGTGAAATGGTGCAGCGTCACAGCGGGCTTGATATGCCGGCGGTGCAGGTCGGAGAGCATGGCGCGGTAGCGATCCAGCGCCGCATCATCCCACTTCCCTTCGACAGGCTCAACGCGACTCCACTCCACACTGAGCCGCAGCGCATTATTCTCCATCTGCTCCGCCCGCGCGAAATCTTTTTCCGCTTCCTGCCACCAGTTACAGGCCGCCGCGCAGGTATCGCCGCTGAGGATGCGTCCCTGCTGCTCCCAGCGATACCATTGATTGTTGGTATTGCCACCTTCACATTGATGAGCCGCCGATGCCGTTCCCCACAAAAAGCCCTGAGGAAAGCGCAAAATTCGCCCTTGAACCATAGAAAAAGCCTTTCGTTCGCTCCGTGAAATGATTCATACCATGTTGCTTCTCTGAAAGCAACATGGTATGAAATCTTGATAGCCGTTCGAGATCCGTCCCGCCACCGGCGGGACTGGCAAGATGCTGGCGCATCTTGCCCATCTGAACGCAAGGGAGTATCAGGCCGCCTCCAGAGGCTTGCGGAATTTGATGAAACTCGCATCGTTGTCCTGGGTGATCTCTGCTGGAAAGCAAGAAAGCTCTAGCGGGTCTGTGGGCTAGAGCTTCTGCGTTCTGGGAAAGTGCGAGTTATGATGACCGTTCGGGGAGGCGTGCGAGGATTTGGGTAAGGAGTGTTTCGAGTTTATCAAAGCGGGTTTCGAGTTTGTCAAGACGGGTTTCGAGTTTGTCAAGACGGGTTTCGATGTTGTTAAGGCGTGCAACTGTTTGTTGTTCTGCTTTAATCTGGTTGCCTGTTACATGCTCGAAATGAGCAGCTACATCATCGGATAGTTGCTTGAATCTAGTGTCTATGTTGTCGGATAGTTGCTTTATGCTAGTTGTTGTATTCTGGGATAATTGCTCGATGCGTGCATGCAGAAAAACCTGTTGTTGTTCCTGTGCGCTTATTCTTGCTTCCAGGCTTGGATAGGTACTCATAGATTGATGCTCCTTATCGGGTTCCTGCTGGAAGTATACCACAGGTCAATCTGGTTGAGTAGCTCATGGGCTGATGGGTTGCCAATAATGCATGGGGTAAGCTGAATCAGGCGTTCGCTGACCTGGATAATCAGGAAGAGGGTGAGGATGATGATGATGGGATAGCTGGAGCAGGTGTTGTTGTTAAGCCTAAAAGATAATCAAATCCGGTTGCTACACCGTTGCTACATAGGGCCTGCTAAGTAGGTAGACAGAACGAATGAGAAGCGGGGTCCAGGGGCGCCAGCCCCTGGCGGGGCATGGGGTGTCCCCATTTCCCCCTTTTTCTCAATTCTAAGGTCCACCTCCTTAGCGCAAGTGTGTTTTCAGGAAATTGACCGCGCGTGGCCAGGCGTCGGCGGCAGCCTGCGGGACGCCAGCGCCGTGATCCGGGTTCATGAAAGCATGGCCGGCATCGTAGATCCTGACGGTATAGTCTTTGCCGGCGGCCTTATACAGTTTCTCGATCTTCTCAACCTGAGGCATCGGGATACTGCTATCCTGCCTTCCGTAGAAAGCAAGAACCGGCGCATTGACTTTTGCCACCTCTTCAGGCGTGGGATCGTAGCCGCCGGCGTAGAACGGCACAGCGGCGCCCAGGTCAGGATAGCGGGATGCCACCACATATGTCATAAGCCCACCGACGCAGAAGCCGATCAGGCCGAGTTTCTTCGGCTCAACATTGGGCATCGCCTTGACGGTTTCGAGCGCGCCGATGATTTCGCGGGCCGCCCGGTCGATATTGTCGGTGATCAGCATGATCATCTTCATAGCGTCGTTCGGCTCGGTTGCTATCTTGCCGTGATAGAGGTCGGGAACGGCCACCACGAAGCCTTCGGCAGCCAGCTTTTGCGCCAGGTCGCGGATGTGAGGCTCGATGCCCCACCATTCCTGAATCAGGACGACGCCGGGATGTTTCGCGTCATCATCGGGCTGCGCTACAAAAGCATAAGCGCCATTTCCATTGATGTGCAGATCAACGTGCGAAGTGCGAATTACTGCCATTGACAGGTACTCCTTTGTTTCCATGTGCCGCAGGCATTGAAATAAGCGAAATCGCGCTACCCCGCTTGCCGGAGTGTGCCTGCGGGTCATCTATGGCATAGTCTTACAGAGGCATTATATATCACCGGTGACTTCAAAGGTAAGATGAGCTAGCGGGATTATCTGTTGAAGACTCTCTCACCTGATAGCCGGCTCAAAGGTCACGGTGCCGCTCTTGCCGCCCGACTTGAGCGCGATATACGCCTGTTCCAGTGTGATCGTCGTATCCACGCCTTTGCACATATCGTAGATGGTCAACGCCGCGACGGTAGCTGCCGTTAGCGCCTCGACATCCACGCCAGTTTTATAGGTGGTGCGTGTGCGCGCCTCAATTGAGATCGTGCCGGTGGAACTGTCGAGCGCGAATTGCAGGTCGATGTGAGTCATGGGGATGGGATGGCAGAGGGGGATCAGTTGCGGGGTCTGTTTGGCGGCCAGGATGCCGGCGATTTTTGCCACTTCAAGCACGCTGCCCTTAGCAACCTGGTTCGTCTCGATCAGGTGTACCGTGTGGGAGGCCATGCGCACTCTGGCTTTTGCGACGGCCTCGCGTGTCGTCTCTGCCCGTTCGGTCACATCTACCATATGGATATTGCCCGTCTCGTCCAGGTGAGTCAGGTGGGCCGGTTGCTCCGTCATTGTTATTCTTGCCTCTCTTATGTTGGTGAAATTTCGCTTTCAATGCAGTTTATCATAGTCAGCATGGCTGCCTATCCAGTACCAGACAATAGTATCGCCCTGTTTCACACCGACTGCCTGCTAGCTTCTGCTGATTGACAAATGTTCCAATTCCTGATCTATTCTCAGCAGGCTCGGATGGAGCCGACGTTCAACTGTCGCTCGCGGGGACGTTCCGTGCGACTGTACGAGAAGCCCTCCGCTTGAGCGGGAGAGAGTCGTCACGGATAGAGTTTCTCATGGTGCTCTAGCATCTTGATAAATTTCTGAATGCGGGAAGCGCGCGTTTCAGGCTTTTTCGCCGTCTGGATTCTGTACAGAATGGCGTAGCGGTTGGCGCTATTTAATGTGTCGAAGAATTCCCGTGCCTGCTGGTTGTTATCCAGTGCGCGCTGAAAATCGTCGGGTATGGTAATCTTACTCTGTGGTGCGTAGGCGGCGTTCCAGCGTCCGTCGGCCTTTGCCAGTTCTATCTGTCGCATGCCTGCCGCATGCATGCGCCCGGCAGCGAGCAATTCCATCGCTGTATCGCAGTTGATTTTTGACCAGAGACTGCCGGGGCGGCGCGGCGTGAACTTTTGCAGCCAGTGCTGGTCGTCGAAAGAGGCTTTTTGTCCGTCGATCCAGCCATAGCAGAGCGCGCCTTCCAGAGCTTCTGCATAGGAAAGAGATGGGATGCCTGTTGCTTTTTTCGCCAGTTTGAGCCAGATACCCTCTGTGCGGGTATGATGTTCGCTAAGCCAGGCTTCCCAGTCCTGTTGTGTTGCAAATGACAGGATTGGCAGATCTTCGTTGCGTTTCATGGCAGGAGTATACCACATCCTGTAGAAAATTTGTACCTGATGTTGCGGCGTCCTCTTGTCTCTGCCGGCAAAGCGTGGTATCATCGCGGCATGGGCAACAGCGAATGGTTTGATAGCGTGAAACGCTACACCGAGCGACTGGTAAGCATCCGCAGTGTCAGTCCTGGTGAGGGAGAGGTGCAGGTCGCGCAAGAGGTGCTGCGCCTGCTCCAGGCTGATAATCTGGGGGCGGTCTATACTGCCAGTGGTCTTGACGCGCTGGAAGGCGATCCCTATGGTCGCCAGAACGTCTATGCGTTCCTGCGCGGACGCAGCGCCTCGACGCTGGTGCTGCTCGGCCATGTTGACACTGTTGATACAAAAGATTACGGCGCTCTGGAGCAGTGGGCGCTCGCGCCGGCACGCCTGAGCAGCCTGCTCGGTGTGCTGCTCTCCTCGGCGGAGCGCAAGGAGAATCTCAGCGATTGGCTGTTTGGACGTGGCGTCGGGGACATGAAGAGCGGGCTGGCCGTCAATATTGCGCTGATGCGGTGCCTGGCTGAGCGTTCGCGCTCTGAGCCGTATCCGCTCTCCGTTCTCATGCTCGCCACGCCTGACGAAGAGAACGAATCGGCGGGCATCTTGCAGGCTGTGCGTTTTCTGCTGCGCCTGCGCGAAACATACAGCCTCAACTATCTCGGCGCGCTCAACACCGATTATGTCACCGGTCTCTACGAGGGCGACCCTCACCGCTACGTCTACGCCGGCTCCATCGGCAAGCTGCTGCCAAGCTTCCTCTGCATCGGACGCGAGACGCATGCCGGTCTGCCTTTTGGCGGACTGGATGTCAACCTGCTTGTGGCTGAGCTGATCCGCGATATTTGTATGAACGACGAGCTGTGCGACTCCGTTCCTGGACAGATCGCCGCGCCGCCCGTCACGCTGCATGCAGAAGATTTCAAGCGGCATTACGATGTCCAGTTGCCGTATACCGCCTATTTCTATGTCAACGTGCTGACGCTCACGACCACACCCGCCGAACTGCTGGAGCGGCTACGCGGACGTGCCGAGGCTGTCATGACGCGATTGCTGCGCCGTCTTGATGAGACTGAACTGCGCTGGCGAGAAGCTGCCGGAGAAGCAGCCGGGGAAGCTGCCGGCGATCCCGACTGGCGGCGGCATGCGCGCCCGCGCAGCGGCTCTGTACTCACCTATGCAGAACTCTATGCCGAAGTTGCGCGTAAGCTCGGCGCGGACCGCCTGCGTGCCGAACTGATCAGCGAGTGGAAACGCTGGCCTGCCACTCTTGATCGCCGCGAGCGTAGCCTGCACCTGGCGCACCGGCTCTGGCAGTTGAGCGGGCGTGCCGGGCCTGCCGTCGTGCTCTACTACTCTCCCCCCTACTATCCTGCCGTCGCGCCTGTGTCCGGTCCGTTGCAGGACGCGGTGAGTGCAGTGATCGCTGCGCATCCAGAGGTTCAGCTTGAGCTGCGTCCTTACTTCCCCTATCTCTCTGATATGAGCTATCTGCGCCTGGACCCCGGCCTCGACGTGGCGGCGCTCAAAGCAAACATGCCCGCGTGGCAGCCGGAGAACATGCCGCCGCTGCCCGGTGCGTACAGCCTGCCGCTGGCGGAGATGCAGGATCTGGCGCTGCCCGTCATCGACTGGGGACCGTTCGGGCGCGGCGCTCACCAGCGCAATGAAGCTGTACATATGCCCTACACCTTCGAGACGCTGCCCCGCCTGCTCTACGAGACTATCGAGCGTCTCGCTGCACAGGTGAGCGGACAATAGAGGCGGAGAACCAGGGGCTTCGGGGGAGTCCCCCTTTGGCGTCAACTTAGCAGAAAAGGGGGGTCCCCCCGAAAAATCCTTTTTTCCTGTTTTTTCTCTTTTGAGGGAGAAGGAATGCCC
>JADBKA010000403.1 GCA_014896635.1 Ktedonobacteraceae bacterium | reverse complement strand
CAAGCATACCCCCCGGTCGCTTCCCACGGCGGCGCAGGTCTTCAGAGAAACTGATCAACTCACTGAGCGAATGAGGCTGCACACGCGGTTCGCAGACAAAGGTGCCACGCCCATGCTGGCGATAGAGCAGCCCCTCATGGACCAGCTCAGTCAACGCCTGCCTCACAGTAGCCCGGCTCACATGATACTGAGCAACCAGTTCAGGCTCAGAGGGAATGGCATCATTTGGCGAGAAGTACCCAGCGCGGATCTGTTGCTTGAGCACCTCTTTTAATTGATAATAAAGTGGGAGAGGATTTGAACGCTCCAATGTAGGCATCTCTTATTCCCCTTATGTCCAGACAACACATAAGAATGTGCAGTTGTTTATTACGGGAAGAATATATCACAAAAAGACGGAGGAGTCGAGTAGTAAATGACACCAAAATTCAAAAAAGCCTGACATCTGTCGAGATATCAGGCCCCTCATAGCAGCACTCACGCAACCGGAATACCATTCGCTGCCAGCACGCTGTCGATGCGACTCTTCAAAGTGGAAGGAGCCGGGCCTACAAAGCGCCCGACTTCCCGCCCATCTTTGAACATGATCAGCGTGGGAATGGCCTGGATGCCGAGGCGCATAGGAACGATGCCATTCTGGTCGGTATCCATCTTGGCAAAGCTCAGCTTACCCGCATACTCATTGCTCAAGCGCTCGAAGATAGGAGCAATTGCACGGCAGGGACCGCACCAGGCTGCCCAGAAATCAACGATCACGGGGGTAGTTGATTTTAGCACTTTTGCCTCAAAGTCCTGATCACTCACATGGAAGAGATTGGCATGCGTATCCATACAGTAATTTTCCCTTTCCAATACTGATTGTACATGGTCCTCTGGAGAAGCCACCATCTGTGAAAGACAACAAAGCCGTCAGGCGTTCTATTCCTGCTCCTCTCTCCAGAGTATAGCACTGCCTACAAACAGAACCGTCCTAGCTACGGCGCTCATCCCCTCCACCTTGCAGGATAGTAAGCAGGCGTAGAATGTAAAGAAACAGGTTGATCAGGCTCAAAAAGAGCGAAACCGTGATGCCAATGGCATTCGGCAGCGTATCGGCCATGTAGCGGGCCTGCTGTACGCTATAGAGCACATAGCCGGAGAAGATCACCACGCCCAGTACGGAAACGACCAGGGCAAAGAACGTCGAATGGAAAAAGATACCCACCAGCCCGGCCACCAGCAGCAGGATCAGGCCGAGGAAGAGATAATCCCCGATGCGCGTAAAATCCCGCTTCGTTGTCCAGGCATAGAATCCAAGAGCAAGCGAGGTAATCGCCGTGATTAAAAACGCCTGGAGGAGAATAATACTGCCCCAGTCTGTATTCAGGTAAGCACGAATAAGCGGGCCGAGCGACATCCCTTCCAGGAAGGTGAACAGATACAACAGGAACAGGTTCACGCCCTGTTTCTCAATCAGGAATTGCAGGGCGATCAGTACCACAAAGCCAGCTATGGCCGTCAACAGGTACAAGCCCCCGCTCAGAAGAAAGAGTGAGCCGACAAATGATCCGATGGCAGCAAAGATAAAAGAGACGGCCAGTAATCCCATCACTTTGCTGAGCAACCCGCTGGTCTGCGTCCCCTCATACCCATAAGGGAGTACCTGAAACTGGTAACGCGAACTAAAAGCATTTCCCCCATAAGGAGGGCGACTGCCGCGCGGATTATAGTTGTACATAGGTCAACCTCAAATTGATCTCCAAACCAGCATACGATACAGAACTCCCTTTCAGTCTCCCGCAGAGAATTCTTCATTGCATATATACGTGGCAGGCGATTCCTGGTTGCATTCCCCGGCCGTTGTCCTGAATTCACCCATCGTTGCCCGATATCTCAGGTCTGCTACGATGTCCACAGGCGTCACTTCCCGTGCAACTCACGGTACAATCTCAAGGATACTTGCTCCTCATCGGCTCCCATTGGCTCCGACCGAGCGTCGCCTGGTTCCTGCCTCCCCATCAGAACACATGCAGCAGCAACGCAGTAGGCAGATTACTATTAGATGCTGTATATGCAAAGAAGCTCTTATAAAACGCTCCAGACTCCACAGATTTCACAGAAAGCGATGCCGATTTCGCCAAAAGCTTTATTCCGTGTATTCCAGCACTCATAGCTGATTGCCAGCGACCCGCAGTTCCAGCAGCGGGCGCGTCCGCCATGCTTGCTCTCAGTTGCCATCTTACGCAGCAAGATACTGCGAACCTCATCAGCTCCCGTATAGCCAGGGTTATATGCAAGATGCAAGGGATCACCAGTAGTATCTCCCGGTTTTGTCCCCAGCGGTAGTTTAATTTCATGGGTCGGTGACTGCAAAGCCGGCGAAGGCAGAGGGGAGAAGGGCGGAGTAGTTGGAGGCGGCGGAAGCGGAGCCTGCGGAACAGGCGACTGCTGCATCGGACGGCGAAATACTGTTCGGCGGCCACTTTCCACGCCTGGCAGATACTCCTGGCGCATAATCCGTTCGCCGTTCACCTG
>JADBKA010000402.1 GCA_014896635.1 Ktedonobacteraceae bacterium | reverse complement strand
TGGGACCGGCGACCCAGATCTCTCCGATCTGGCCGGGTGGACATTGCACCAGCGTCTCATGATCAACAATCACCAGTTTCTGTTCGCCAGGCGGCATGCCGGTGTTGACCAGCGTGCGCGCATCGCTCCCCTCGCCCGGCACGGCGCGGTTCTGTGCCAGCGCCTCTCCGGCAAAAGTTTCAGCGGGCGCCCCATTGATGCTTCCACATATAAAGAGCGTCGCCTCAGCCATACCATAGCAAGGCAAGAAAGCCGAGCGTTTGAAGCCGCAGGACGCGAACGCCTCGGTAAAGCGTTCCAGCGTATCGGCTCGCACCGGCTCCGCACCATTGGCAGCAGCAATCCAGCTACTGAGATCCAGTGTTTCTTTCTGCTCAGGCGTAATTTTGCGCGCGCAGAGGTCGTAGGCAAAGTTAGGCCCACCACTGAGCGTCGCTTTGACATTACTAATAGCCTGAAGCCAGCGGATAGGCCGCTGCAAGAAAGCAGCAGGCGAGAGAATCGTCGATTCGTAGTCCGCATAGAGTGGCTGCAAAATGCCGCCGATGAGTCCAAGATCATGATACAGCGGAAGCCAGGTGACTGCATGCGCATCCGCCGGTTGCTGGCAGGCACGGGCGATCAACTCCGAGTTGTAGAGCAGGTTGCTGTGGCTCACCATCACACCTTTGGGCATGCCGGTAGAACCAGAAGTATATTGCAGGAACGCCAGCGTGTCACCGTCGATACGCGGACTCTGCCACTGCTCCGCAGCATCGAGAGGAACATCGCCGCTTATCAGAACAGGTATCTGTTGCAATTCAGGCGCCAGCGCCAGCAGACCTTCCACTTTGGATAAAAGTGAGCCGGTGGTCAGAATCACCGCCGGGCGCGCATCATTGGCAATATTGCGAAAGCGCGACAGGTTGCGATCCACCCGCACAGCGGAAGGGGGGTAAACCGGTACAGCAATCACGCCGCTGTAGAGACAACCAAAGAATGCTGCGATGAACTCCAGGCCCGAAGGATAGATGAGGAGCGCACGCTCTCCCCTCTTCGTCAGTTCCAGAAGACGAACAGCGATAGCGCGAGCCTGGAGGTCCAGCGCAGCATAAGTCAGGTGATCTTTCTCAACTTCCCCATCGTTGAGAAAGGAATAGATCCGCTTATCGGGAGAATGGGAAACTCTCCAGCGCAGAAGCTCGACAAGCGTAGAGGTCTGGAAAGACATAGCGGAAAATGCCCTTATTCAAAGGTTGAGGGTCTTCGCCAAAAGGCTTTTCTGGCCCTATCACTAAATAAACAATTGATAAAAACGAACTGGCTTAATTGCCTGTCTCAGTTGTACAATAAAATCCGGCCCATGTCAACAATAACCCGGCGGTTGTATAGACCAGATCCAGGAACATTACCCGGCGAGGGACAGTGAACCAGAAAGTCCCGCCAATGCGTGTACGAATCTGTCACCAGCGCAGTAACTCAACCGTTATGGCCGCTAGAGGACGGCTTGAAAGATTGAAGAAGAGGAGACAATTATGCCTTTAGACATACAGCAGGTGAAACAGAGGCTAAAGGAGAAACAGGCCGAGTTACAGGAGCAGATCAGCAGCCAGACCGAGGTACGCGCCAGTCCATCCTGGCCGACGGATGCCAGTGAAGCTCCACAGGATTTCGAGGATACCGCCGTCGATTTTCTAGAAACGCAGCAGGAACAATCAACAGTGGTGAACGCCCAGGCATTATTGACAGAAGTGCAGGATGCGCTCAAGCGCATAGAAGATGGGACATATGGCCGCTGTGTGGTATGTGGACAGCCCATTCCTGAACGGCGTTTGCAGGCTATTCCCTGGGCCAGTCGCTGCCTGAAAGACCAGGCACAACTGGAACAGCGCAATCTCAGCCGTGAAGAACTCTACGGCCCCGAAACATTCTAACCGTTTTTGAGGAAGCCATCAGGCAGACATTGCGAGTCCTCGGCGACTGCGACACGAACTGCGCGATGGTGGGCGGCATTGTCGCACTCTCCAGCGGCATCTCTGGCATCCCCGCTCACTGGCTCACTGCACGCGAACCGCTGCCCGACTGGCCATTCCAGGAACGGCTCGCATAGACCGATCTTCGCTCAACAGCGATATACATATTTTTGAGAATAGACATTTACCAATTCATCTGTTATCGTACAGGCGTTCCAGCATTTCCTTGCTGGAGCAGAAGATGGAAAGGGAAGGTCATGCTCAACAATCTCATCTACGAATGGCCAGCAGAACCGGAGGAAGCCTGTATTCATCGCAGCGGGAATCGTCCACTGGCCGTATTCCACTTCGAGGTCTTACCGCTTTTCGAGAAAGATGCAAGAATATATGTAGAGAAGAACCTGCTATGCATGTATCCGTTGGTTCCGACGATGCAGCACGTAGATCTGCCGTTGCTCAGGAAAGTTATGAACGAGCTGGCAGCGGCTTATAGCGATAGGCCAACAATGCTAGTGCTTTTTCAACACACCTTTGAGGGAATGGGGAAAAAGCGGGGACACCT
>JADBKA010000401.1 GCA_014896635.1 Ktedonobacteraceae bacterium | reverse complement strand
GGACGATCCCGGTGAAAAGCAGTGAAAGGGCCAGCGTAAGGCCGAACAGCATATGGAAGGTGATGAGTTCAATGCCCGTAATCCAGAAGAGCAGTCCGAGAGTGATCGCTCCTAGCCAGGCGACGCGGGCAATCCAGCGGACAATGCGTATTGTTGTTATCATAAAAAAACTCCTCTCTTATTATGAAAAAGTGCTTTTGTCATGTATCGATTTGCTAGTAAAAGTGTAGTCCGTGCGGGTGACAGGAGCATGAACATTGCTGATGTCTTCTGTCATTGTCCTGTCATCTTGCTCTACCTCAGCCGGAGAAGAGAAGCTCCTGTGCCTGTCCTCTACACGGGTAGCCCATACCCTTGAGAAAAACATAGCAGAGATCTAAATAGAGAGAGCCTTTTATGCACATATTTCGCTCTCCGAGGCTCTCTATGCTATAAGCATAGGTTTTCTCCCGACAGAGCAGCATCAGGGATGGTATGGTTGTGGTGTAGGGCTGGTAGATTTATAAGGGAGTCGAGGAAGAGGGAGGTCCAGGAGGGGAATGGAGTGTCCCCCGAAAACCCCTTTTCCCTTTTTTCTCCCTTTGGAGAGGAGGGAGACCCTCTCAAGTTCACGCGCCTGGGGATACTCCCCTAAAGCTAACGAGCATGGAGGCATCCCTTAATTCAGGCACTGTACAGTGTATGACAGGAAGGTACTCTAGAGAGATAAAGCGATGAAAATACTGATACTGGGCGGCACCAGTTTTATTGGTCCTGCCATTGTCCATACTCTGCTGCAAGCAGGTCATGAGATAACTGTTTTCCACCGGGGACGTACGGAGGCCGATCTTCCTGCGGGAGTCAGGCATATCCATTGGGATGAAGCGGGGAAAGTGCGCGATAGGAAGCTCCAGATCCTGCCACAATTTACACAGGTCTTCCGTGAGTTGGCGCCTGAGGTGATTTGCTATACTGTCCCGCTGGGAGAAAAGGACGCACAGACCGTCATGCAGACGTTTAAAGGCATCGCCCGGCGCATTGTGGCATTGAGCAGCCAGGATGTCTACCGTGCGTATGGACGCCTGTTGCGTACAGAACCCGGACCACCGGACCCTGTGCCACTGTCCGAAGATGCACCCTTGCGCGAACGCCTGTATCCTCACCGGCAGGCATCACCCCGCCCGCCGGATGATCCTACCGCATTTCTTGATGATTACGATAAAATCCTGGCGGAGCGCGCTATCCTGGGCGAGAAAGATTTGCCTGGAACCATTTTGCGCTTGCCGATGGTCTATGGTCCGGGCGATTACCAGCACCGCCTGTTTGAATACCTGAAGCGCATGGATGATGGACGTCCCGCTATTTTACTGCCAGCGAGTGCCGTGCGCTGGCGCTGGACGCGCGGCTATGTCGAGAACGTCGCCGATGCGGTCGCGCTGGCTATTGACAGCGAACAGGCAAGTGGGCGCATTTATAACGTTGGTGAGGAGCCGGCGCTCTCGCTGGCCGAGTGGGTGTGCGCGATTGGCGATGCTTGCGGCTGGCAGGGAGAGATCGTGATACGGCCAGAAGAGCAATTCCCCGCACATATGGTGCTGGATATTGATACGCGCCAGGATCTGGTTGCTGATACCACGCGCATACGGCGAGAACTGGGATACAGGGAGCGCGTGTCCCAGCCGGAGGCGCTGCGACGTACCATCGCCTGGGAACGCGCTCATCCACCTGCAAAAATCGAGGCACAGCAATTCGATTATGCGGGCGAGGATGCCATTCTAGCACGATAGGCAAAGAGGGGCTTGACAATAGACAAAACCTGGGGTATTATACTAACCGCAAACGCGAGATACTCTCGCCGCAGTCTTGGGGTGTCGTTCAATGGTAGGACGGCTGACTCTGGATCAGTTAATTGGGGTTCGAATCCCTGCACCCCAGCCCCTCCTCAATCCGTCTCTCTGGAAAGACTGCTTATTCCGCTCCTGGCAAAGGGGCAGCAGTTAAGGCCAGAGGGCGTTTTTTTCTCTCCGTCTGGATTTAGATTATTCCTGGAACAGAGAAGATCAATTCATCCACTCGCCGGGGGGAAGATGAATGCTGGTGTGGCGCTCCTTCATCACTTTACCATCATGGGCGATGCGTGACGGCAATTCAGAGATGTTGACACGATGCCAGTAGGCTGCGGGGAAGAGGCCGATACCGATGGCGAGCGCGGCGCCGATCTCCGCCCGGTTGATCGGCAGGCCGGGCGGCAGGTGATAGGGGACGTGATGAATGATGCCCATACCGAAGAGCAGCACGAACACAAAGATCACCAGTTCGACGCCACAGACAGCAGCGTATGACAGAATTTCACGGCGATTCCTGCGACGATAGATCACCGCCAGCGCAATGTTCAGCAGGCACAGAAAACCGGTCGCCCACAGAGTGGCAGTCACAATATCAATGAATTTTGGCACAAGCGCCAGCGGAAAAGTCGCGGTGAACATGTACTGACGAAAGTCCTGCTGCTCGTACGCGAGGATGTGTTCCGCCACGTGCCG
>JADBKA010000400.1 GCA_014896635.1 Ktedonobacteraceae bacterium | reverse complement strand
CCCCATGCCCCGCCAGGGGCGGCAGCCCCTGGACCCCGCTTCTCATTCGTTCTGTTCACCTACTTAGCCACTCGCCTTGCCAATTGCATGAATCAGGATACCAGCCCGGCTTTGCGCGCTATCGCCAGTTTTTTCCACTCGACACGCAAAATAGCGGCGTCGATCATCTGGTCATCGACGACGATAGCGCCCAGGCCGCCCTGGACGTCCGCTTTCTCGTACTCGTCGATGATATGCCTGGCACGGGCGATCTCTTCGGCGGTCGGCGTGAACGCCTCGTTGATAATCTCGATCTGTGACGGGTGAATGGCCCATTTACCATCAAAGCCCATACGCGCCGCCATCCGTGCATCACGGCGGCAGGCTTCGTTATCCCGAATTGCCAGCGTGACCCCATCCACGACAGTGAGACCGGCTGCGCGCGCGGCAGTGATACACTTGGCCTTCGCATAGTTATAGTAGAAAAACTGCTCGCCGCCCAGTTCCTGCGCACCGATATCGCCAGCGAAATCGACCAGGCCGAAGATCAGCCCGCCCATGCGTGGCGAGCATTTAGCGATCTGCTCAGCATGCAAGACGGCATCAGCCGATTCGATGAGCACTTCGAGCTTGATGCGTCCGATCTCCAGGCCCACGTTCTCTTCGATTTGTGTGAGCAGGCGATCAACGAAGAGAATATCTTCGGGCGCATAGCACTTGGGGACGACCACCACGTCGATGTTGCGCCCGGCGGCTTCTACCACGTCGATCAGATCGCGGTAGAAGAAGCGTGTACGAATATTGTTCGGGCGGAAGGCGCGTAGTTTGCCGCCGAAGTCCAGCGTGTTGAACGCCTCGATGACGGTCTTACGCGCCTCGACTTTCTGCGAGACGGCGCAGGCGTCTTCCAGATCGAACATCACCTGGTCGGCGCTGCTGGCGGCGGCTTTCGCCATCATCTTCATGTTATGGCCGGGAACCGTCAGTTCCGAGCGGCGTACGACGAAATCGCGCGCCATGACCATCTGCGCCTTAGGTGGAATGATATTGCCTCTGCTCATAGCTGCGTCCCTTTCCGGCGCCGCTCCATCTTCCTCTCCCACTCCTGCTGAGCCGCCTCATCGGCTGCGCGCGTCGGCACCATCACACGCCGCTGCAAGGAGAGCACGGTCTCGCCACGCTGATTATAGGCGGTGGTTTCCACCGTCACGATGCCGCGATCCGGCCTGCTTGTCGAGAGCTTCTTCTCAAGCACCTTTGTTTCAGCGTAAATAGTGTCGCCATGAAAGGTGGGGGCAAGATGTTTTATATGCTCAAATTCAAGGTTGGCGATGGCCTTTCCGCTGACATCTGGGACGCTCATACCCACAACAACGCTGAGCACCAGCGTCCCCACTACCAGCCGCTGCTTGAACTGCGTATCCTCTGCATAGTTGGCGTCGATATGCAGAGGATGGTGATTCATGGTCAGCATGCAGAAGAGGGTATCGTCATATTCGGTGATGGTCCGGCCCGGCCAGTGCTTGTAGACGGCTCCGACCTCAAACTCTTCAAAGACTCGTCCAAACGACATGCGTTTCCCCTTTCAGAATAACCTGGCAAGGATAG
The DNA here is from genome assembly GCA_014896635.1 of Ktedonobacteraceae bacterium. The sequence goes on along the minus strand of JADBKA010000400.1, from coordinate 942 downwards.
TCGCAGAAAAGAAAGAGACGCTCCACACCCCGCCAGGAGCGCGCCCTCTGGCCCTCATTAAATAACTATGAGCGCGCGGACGCAACCGGCACATGCATAAGTTGATCGGTGTGTTGCAAAATAAAATGCTTGAATGCGCGCGCGGGCGCCGACAGGTTTTTATCTTTGAGATGGACGAGCCGCCACTGGCGCATGATCGGGAAGCCCTCAACATCGAGAATGACGAGACGATTGGTCTCCAGTTCCATGTCAATGGCAACACGTGAGATCAACGCGATGCCCAGTCCAGCAGCACACGCCTGCTTGATGGCGCTGTTGTTCCCCATTTGCATGCTAACCTGCAAAGGGAAACCGGCTTCCTGAAAGGCGCTCTCCAGCGCGGCGCGCGTACCTGACCCCATCTCGCGTAGCAGGAAATGCTCGCGTGCAATCTCGGCAAACGGTATGCGCGTGACGCCGGCGAGCCGATGGGTTGGCGGTGCGACGATCACCAGTTCGTTCGGCGCGAACGGCGCGACAAAGACCGGCACTTCGGTCGGGATTTTGCCCATGATGACCATATCCACGCGGTTATTGACCAGCGCGTCAACCAGGTAGACGCGGTTGACGACTTCAAGCGTGATTTCGACGTTGGGGTACATCTGATGAAACTTGCCGAGCAGTTTCGGCACGACATAGGTGCCGACGGTGGTGTCCGCGCCTACGCTCAGGCGCCCGTAGTGCGGGCTGCGCAGAGCTTCCATCGTCTCTGTCGCTTCCTCAATCAGAGAGAAGATTTTCTGACTGTAGAGATAGAGTTCTTCGCCGGCCTGGGTAAGATGCGTCTTACGGCCAATTTTGTCAAACAGCTTGACACCCATCGCTTCCTCGAGCTGGCGGATCTGGGCCGAGACGGCTGGCTGGCTGAAGTGCAGTTCTTCAGCCGCGCGCACGTAACTACAG
>JADBKA010000084.1 GCA_014896635.1 Ktedonobacteraceae bacterium | reverse complement strand
CCAGGACTTTCTCCACCACATAACGGCCATTCTGTAAAGCAGTGTTAGGCGTCAAGGTACCGGAATTAATAGCACTGCCAGCGGCAGCCGTTGTGGTAGCCGCCGGGGTGCCGGAGACACTGGTGGCAGAGATCGACACTGGTGAACTCGCAATGGTCGCATCAGCGCTGCCCGAAGCAGGTGCTTTGAGATAAGCCCCACAGTTAGAGCAAAAATCGTCGCCAGGTTGATTGTTTGTACCACAAAAAGGACATTTCATGCTTGCTACCTGTTCCTGTTTCCCATAATGAACCTTACTTCAGAAACCTTCCTAACCGTGTCGATTCCATCTTGATGTGTCCCTCTGGATCGACATACAGGATCACGATGGCTTTGTCGGTCGGATCTCCATTCGTACCAAACGAGATCTGACCGCTCACTCCCTGTAGAGCGTTGTCTCCATTGATTTTTCCCAGAGCCTGCTTCACATCTTCCGGCGTTATCGCCTGCTTGCCTGTGCTGAAAGCGATATCACATGCTTTGAGCAGCACACTCATGGCATCATAGGAGAGTATTGTATCATTCGCCGGGCGGGTATAGCCATAGGGACTTCCCTGATGCTGACGATTCGGGTCAAAAGCGGCGGCATATGCGCTGAAGAATGCCGGTTTGCGATCTCCATAACCGAGCACTTCCCACTCGTCAGGATAGGCAAAGGTTGTGAAGTGCAGGCGACTGAAACCGGAGCGTGCACTACTCGGATAGCCACTCAATTCATAGAGCGCATCCCCGCCCATAATGGGGAGATTGCCCGGTGGCAGATTGATGAGCAATTTGCTGAGATCATCGGCATAGCCGGAGAAGTAGATGAAATCGGGATTGGCGTTGAGAGCCTTTTGCAGGCTGGCCGGCAGCGTCTCCGGTTTCCCTACCGTGTAGGTCTCCTCTGCGACAACACTGTTGCCATCATTTTTGAACTGGGTGACGAAACCCTGCTTCAGACTCTGGCTGTAAGGATCGGCAGGATCGAAGAAGACGGCTACTGTTTTCGCATGGAGAACAGTCTCGGCATACTTTGCTCCGGCAATAGCCTGAGCTTTATTCGGTGGAGCGACACGGAAAAAGTAAGGTGAAATGCCGGTCAGGCCATCATCCGAAGCGGTAGGTGAGACCATCGGGAAGCGCACCTGCTCCTTGCTCAGCGCCTGCACAGCCAGTATAGCACGGCTACTGTAGGGCCAGCCCATTACCCCCACAAAGGTTTTATCCGACTTTGCCAGTTGCACAATCTGCCGGACGAGATTCGTGGCATACTCTTTTTTGCTGCCCGAACTGGCAACCAGCACGCGCACCAGTACGCCACCACGAATTTTCGCGCCATCGTTAAACTCTTTCTGGGCGACATAAGCCCCCTGGAGATTGTCGCGCCCGACGCCGATCAGCGTCTCATTGCCGGAGAGCATCGTCGCCACTACCACAGTGACATACGGGCGGCCAGAGGCCAGCACTTTGAGATCTTCCAGATAGATGAGTGCTTCGGCATCATTGCTATCCTGCGCCAGCGCCTGTTGCAAGAGAGCCTGAGCCGAACTGTAGTCCTTATTATTCTGCTTGAGCGCGTTAGCGGCCTGAGCTTTCAGCGCGCCACCGGGTCTGCCCGTATCAAAGGCGAACGAGCCATCGCTGATGCCGATGGGTTCGTTGCCGATCATCGTTATTCCCAGACCATTCTGAGGGATGGGCGTCGCCTGACTCTGTCCCGCGCCACTATTCCAGGGCAAGGGAAGCTTGAGCACCAGATTGGCAACCGTACCCCCGATCAGTAGAAGAATTACTAGCAATACAACCACTATCCGTAGGGTCGCCCGCTGCTTGCGTTGCGTCGGTGGGACAGGACTATACGTGCCTGGGGGGTAGGGATACCCATAAGGCGGCGGCGCCTGTAGAGAGGAAGGAGTCATAGAAGGCAGGCCGGGCGAGGATAGCTGTCCGGGCGTCGGAGGAGGCGCCGGTGTGGGTGGGTGGAAGCCACTAGAGAACGATGGTACAGTGGGTGGCGTATTCGGTGGCGTATTCAAAGAAGCCGGCGTTGATGAAGTTATCGTCGGGTTCAACACAGTCGGCGGCAATGGCGTGGGTCCCTGATGAGCAGTAGGGGGCGCCGGGGTTGCGCCCAGTTTATAACTATCAACGCTGCCCGCTACACCGAAACGTTGCATCAACACAGCATCTATATCCTGCTTCATCGCGGCGGCGCTCTGATAACGCTGAGTAATATCATTGACCAGAGCATGCATGAGTATCTGCTCAATTTCCTGTGATAGCTGTGGATTGAGCGTGCGCGCCGGCGGGTAGGCAAAAGGCGCGTGGTTGCGGGGATCGCGGTTGGTGAGCAGGTGGTGTAACGTGGCTCCCAGCGCGTAGAGATCGGAGCGAGGATCAGCATTACCTTGATACTGTTCAGGAGGAGCATAACCGGGCGTCCCCAGGGCTGACGTCTGCTTGCGCCTGGCATTGCGCGCTACCTCTGCACGCGCGATACCAAAATCAACCAGGTGAGCACGTTTGTCCTTCGCTCCAATGATGATATTCGCCGGCTTGATATCGCGGTGAATGATCGGCGGCGTCTGCTGAGCGAGGTAATCCAGGACATCCAGAATTTGCGAGGCATAAATGAGGGCATCGCGCTCTTTCAACGGCTGCTTTGTGCGTTCCAGGCGCTCTTCCAGGTTTTCTCCCTCAACATATTCCTGCACCATGAAGTAGCGCGTCCCTTCCTGGAAATGGTCTGTGACACTGGGGATGAGGGGATGGTCAATATGGGCCAGGGTTGCTACTTCTCGCTTGAAGTTACGCACATCTTCCTGCAATTTGGCAGGATCAGAATTCTCGGAAATCAGTTCTTTAATAACGACCGATTTGCCATCCAGGCGGATATCAGTGGCGAGCAGAGCAGCCCCCATGCCCCCCTGGCCGAGGATTTTTTTCACTATATAGCGGCCCCCCTGCAAACGAGAGCCGGGCGCAAGAGAACGGGAGACGGTGTTTCCGCCAGCAGCCAGCGGATTGGGCGTCGCTGGCAATGTTCCCATCGCACCAGAATCGAATGTGCCTGCTCCGCCAGTCGCCGGCGGTCCAGGAGATGCCGGGATTGTATTGATATTTCCAGCACTAGAGGACAAACCTATTAACTTACCGCAACTCCCACAATACCGAACCCCCTGGCGATTTTCTGCTTTGCAGTAGGGACATTCCATCATTACAGCCCTGCCTTCCGAGATGTTTTTTGCCCGACCTACAACCGGGTTCCTGTATCTCAGCAGATTATACTGTCTCTTATCGAAGGAGTCGAGTAGTAAAAACTTTTTCCCTGCTATTACATACGCATTTTTCATAGCAAAGTTCAAAGGAGCCAGCCAGAAAGAGGCCAAAAAAAAAGAACAGTCACATTTCCTGTACCGGATGACAGAGATGCCGTACACCCGGTGATGAAAAATATGACTGCGCTTTGAAAGGGAAAGAACAATCTCTGCTCTCCCTTTCCCTCTCTCAAGGTTACGGCTTTAGAGATGCTGGCAACGCAACGAAATGATGCCGGGGGCAAAATGATTCGCTTTTTGCAGGTATTCCTGCTCGTTTCCCTCGATCATCAATTTGTGCATCACCACTACATCACCGTCAGGAAGCGGTTCGGCAGGTTGCAGACACAGTTCCATTACCGCACATCCGCGCTCGTAGACCTTGACCAGTCCCCCGGAGCCGGGAATGCGATAGATACGGCTCTCTATCGAAGGGCTTGGCACTTCGAGATAGCCATATTTGATCAATTGCTGATACTGGTTCTCAGACAACATCTCTCGCAGCAATGCCTTCGCGCGGCTTTCAGCCGAGAGGTGCTCACTGAAGGATTCGCGGAAGCGACCAACGTTGCCATCAGGAGACTGCGAAAGATAATAAATTGCCAGCAGGAGGAACAGCAGCCAGATACCGAGGAACAAACTCAGTGTTTCCAACATGGCTGTTTTTTCTCCTCTACCCGCCTACGACACGAGGCACCATGACAATTTGCTCGGCAGTATGATCAAAACGATCAATACGTTCTACAGGCTTTCCTGTCTCCACTTTAAAAGCGGTTGCCCCTTTTCTACGCGCTTCTTGAAAGATGCGTTCAGCCTCGCGGACGGCCGCCAGAGCTTCAGGATCGTTGGCTTCTACCTTCTTAGCATCCCAAACAACGCGGTCATCACCGCGATGGGACATGACTCGTAGCATACCCACAGTCTGTCTCCTTCTCCAGTGCATACCATACAAACGTCGATTACCGAGCCGCGCCCTTGCCGTTTGCTCACAGCAAGGAACATCTTGAGATAGTTTGAGCATAGCACGCATTCAGACTGGCGTCAAGAGTACATTAAGGCAGATGCATATGCCAGCTCATTCAGGTGGAAAAACACAGAGAAAATTACTCCCCAGCCCCGGCGCACTTTCCACCATTACCAGGCCGCCATGTAGTTCAACGATCGTTTTGACCACTGCCAGTCCGAGTCCCTGGCCGCCAGATCGTTCGCCGCCAGGCACCTGAAAGAAGCGCTCGAAAATCCGCTCATGAAACTCTGCCGCGATTCCTTGCCCGTTGTCCCTGACAGCAAGACGCACGCGCCGCTCTCCAGTCGCGTCATCCAGGCGCGCAGAAATCGCAACCTGTCCCCCATCAGGAGTAGCATAGAGAGCGTTGCTCAAGAGATTGCGCACCATCTGTTGCAATCGCTCAGCGTCGGCATAGAGCGGTGGCACATCATCCGCAATATCAACAGTAATGGCAATATGCCTGTCCTGAGCCGTCAGCTCTACCTCCTCTATCGCACCGGCAATCACCTCAGGGAGAGAGCAGACACGACGATTGAGATGCAACTGCCCGCCGTCGGCGCGTGAGAGCAGCAATAGATCTTCAAGCCGAGCAAAAAGTTGCTCGCTCGCCTGTCGCGCACGGCTGATAAATTCGTGCAATTGCGGCGTGAGATTTTCCAGCAGTTCGGATAACGCCAGGTCCAGGTAGCCATTGATTGAGTGGATTGGCGCACGCAGTTCGTGTGTAACTGTTGAGATAAATTTCGCCCGCGCACGCCTGGCCTCGTCCAACTCTTCTCGCACAACAGATTGCCGCTTGCGTAGTACCTCATTCTCCAGCGCAATCGCCACAAGACAGCTTAGATCATTCGCCCGCTCCAGCTCCTCACGCGAAAACGGGTCAGCACGCTCAAGATAGAGCACGCCATAGAGCACGTCGCGCGAGAGCAGCGCGAGAGCCAGTTGCACACGGGTTGTATTTGCCGGTGAAGATCCTCTCTCCTCTCTCTCTCCTGGAGCTTCCCGTACCAGCGAACGACGATGCACGGCTGCTTGCGCTTGAAGCGATTCACCAGCAAGACTTAGCAAGGTTGCCATTCCGCTTATGCCCTGTCCTTGCTGCTTTTTTTGCTCCTGCTGTCTCTCTACTTCCTGTTGCTCTGACAGCAGTATCACGTCCGACTTGCCGGGTAAACCTGTCCCTGTACCGGAGAAGCGAGCGACGGGAAGCAACTGCTCTGCCCCTTGCTGATACAGATAGAGCACAGCATGCTCACAGGCAGTGAGCGCCTGCATATTGATCATAATAGCACGATAGAGATCCTTCCCGGTGAGCATATTGATATCACGCGCAAGACTCACGAATACATCGGATAAGTGATCCGTTTGCGATGGATGATGCGGCTTTCCGGCATACCTGAAAGTCATTGTAGAGAATCCTTTCACCTCTTTTACCATCTTCTCACAGTCAGTCATCAAAAGAGCGTTTGCGAATAGTTCAGGAAAGCTCAGGTCGAAAAGAAGTATAGCATGGCAGATATCAGAGGTCCACCAGGGGGCAGGTTGGCACTCCGTTCCTGGTAACTCTGGCGACCCGGCTGTCATCCCATGTTGCTTCTCTGAAAGCAACATGGGATGACATCTTGATAGCCGTTCAGATGGGCAAGATGCTTGCGCATCTTGCCCATCTGAACGCAAGGGAGTATCAATCAAGGACGCCGCCATATGATTGACAACGACAAATTTTTTTTGTATACTTTTTGCAAGCGCTTTCACTCTATTTTCATTGAGGAGTAAGTATGCCTATCAGTCTGGCTGAGATTGCGGCTAGAGCCGGTGTTTCGCTGGCGACCGCATCACGAGCATTAAATGGGAAAGGAGGTGTAAAGCCAGGAACACGAGAACGTATCCTTGCTATTGCCAGGGAATTTAACTATTCCCCTTCGATGGTCGCGCGTGGACTGGCAACTACCCGGACCGATACTATCGGCTTTGTAGTACATCAACGACACGCACCTTTTGATCTTGACCCATTTTATCCTATCATCATGCATGGGGTAGTTACAGAACTCGCGCATCATGGATACCATCTTTTGCTTTCCCTGGTTAACGATGAGCAACTCAAATCTGATGAGCATTTCAAGCCTATCGTGGAGAATCGTGTGGATGGAATTATCGTGGTAGGCCCTGATATCCCGCCTCGCTTTATCCTCCAGTTGCGGCAGCAAGGTATCCCGCTGTTACTGGTTGATAATATGATGACGAGTGTAGCAGTTGATAGTGTGAACAGTGATGACGTGCGCGGCGGATGGCAGGCTACTGAGCATTTGCAGCAACACGGACACCGCACTATTGTCGCGCTGCTTGGCCCGGCCCACTGGCACAGTTCGGCCCGGCGCGGGCAGGGATACAGTGAAGCCATGGCGGCGGCAGGATTACCCACTCATCTTTTCCACGCCAGCGACACCACCGTAGAGACCGGGAAACAGCTCATCAAAGAAGCTCTTGCTACAGTGCCAGATCTGACGGCAGTTTTTGCAGTAAATGATGCAATGGCTCTGGGAGCGATGCAAGTGTTAGCACAGCAACAACGCAAGGTTCCAGAAGATGTCGCGCTCATCGGTTTCGACGATACCAACTTCAGCGCCCTGACGGAACCGTCTTTGAGCACCATCCGCGTCTTCAAGAATGAACTGGGACGCCTTGCCGCTCGTCGCATGCTCGACATCCTCTCAGAGACGGACAATCCTCCCGTACAGACCCTTGTAGCAACTGAACTGATACCTCGCCGTTCGTGTGGCTGCACAGTATGACGTACTTTAAAAACCTTGCAGCCAGATCTGAAGAGGTCCGCTTATTCAACTCTCGCGCGGTAGAGTGTCATACATGCAACCACAGGAAAACAGGTTTTACCGGTCCTTGCCGGTGACCTTGAAAGATAAGGAAGCTCTGTAGTGCATATTTAATGCAGTCATGAAATACACGCAGTATATCAGGAGGTTCAGCGATGAGGCTGAAAAACTTTTTCTACTGGTTGGCACTGATTTGCTGTGCCGGCATACTGCTCACCGCGTGCGGCGGTTCAGGTTCGCCAGCAAACAACGCGGGGGCAAAAACCATTTCGTTCTGGGCAGCTCCTAACCCACCTCAGCAGGCATTCTGGAATCAGATGGCCAAAGAGTATATGGCTCAGCATTCTGATGTCAAGATTACCGTCAAAGCTATTCCAGAATCGCCAACCTCTGAAGCCGGTATCCAGGCAGCCCTTGCCGGTGGTACAGGCCCCACTGCCTCCGAGAATATTTTCTCAGGTTTCGCGGGCCAGCTTCAATCATCCCAGGCAATCGTTCCGCTTGACCAGATGCCAGGATGGAATGATGTCATTCAGGCACGCCATATGGAAAAAACTATCGCGGCCTGGAAAATGAGCGATGGTCATACCTATGTCCTGCCTCTCTACACCAACGCAATGCTTGTAGGCTGGCGTATGGACATCCTTAAGCAGGTTGGGGTAAACAGCCCGCCACATACCTATAGTGAAGTCATCGCCCTGGGCGAGAAGCTGAAGCAGAAATTTCCCGATAAATTCATCTGGGCGCGGGCAGAACTGACAAAGGATACGTGGTACGAGCGCTGGTTCGACTTTTTTACCCTCTACGATGCGGCAAGCGGGGGTCAGCCTCTCATCACCGGCAATAAAATCACGGCAGACGACCAGGCTGCTACAGCAACTCTGAGCTTCTTGCAGCAACTGGCGCAGAAGAAGTTGCTGCTGACACAAACCATTACCGATCCTTTCGAGAACGGTAATGCGGTGATGGGTGTCATCGGTCCCTGGACATTTCCCACCTGGGCGCAGAAGTACCCGAATCTCAAGCTAAACGACAACTACATCCTGACGCTACCGCCGGTCCCCGATAATTACCCGGCCAGCCAGGTGGTTAAAACCTTCGCCGATACAAAAGGCATTGTCATCTATAAGCAGGCGTCTGAGGAACAGCAGCAGACCATGTGGAACTTTATCAAGTGGGTGCTTTCAGATCCGCAGCATGATCTCCAATGGCTTCAGACAACGACATTGCCACCGGCACGCGACGACCTGGGAACCAATACCACTTTCACATCTTTTTTTGACAAACACCCGGAACTGACCGAGTACGCGAAAGACATCCCAAACGCCGTTCCCCCGCTCACTGCTCCTAAATATACCGATATCCAGGTGGCACTGGGGAACAGCGCGGTAATCCCTGTCGTCAAGGGCCAGGTCTCACCTGACCAGGCATGGAAAAATTGGAAATCGGCAACACAACCATTGCTGAGTTAGTTCTCGTTGTAAAACGCGCGGACTGCCAGCGCCAATGTCAGCCTGACCGGGATTTCGCGTGCTCCCGCTCCCGGCCAGGTTCTTTCTATGGCATGTAAAGCTTCTCTTCACTGATACAGAAAAGGAACACTGTTATGCTTGAAGCCCATGATGGACAAACAGGAGTCGCAGCCATAGGAGCCACACCGTACAGAGCAGTGCGTCAGGCACAAAAAAGCATTCGCCCTGCAAGAAAGGGATACTGGCTCTATCTGATCGCCGTGCCAATCCTGACAGTGATGATCCTGCCTTATGCTTATCTGCTTCTGCAATCGCTGGCTCCCTGGGATCAGGTCAATCGTGTGTTCGTGCCAGAATCGCTCACGCTGCGCTCTTACGAATGGATCTGGACCGGGGGTGGTTTTGCCGCTCAGCCCTGGCTCAATGCATTCTTCAACAGTCTTTTCGTGACGCTTACCGATAGCATCAGCATGGTCGTCCTGGGAGCAATCGTCGGCTATGCCCTCTCCATACTGAAGTTCAGAGGACAGGGAGTCATCTACAATTTTATCCTTTTTCAGATGTTTTACCCGGCCATCATCTTGCTTGTACCAACATTCCTGGTGATCCGCTTCACCGGTCTGTACAATACCTACTGGGCAATGATTCTCCCGAAGCTGATGAGTCTGTGGGCCATTTTCATGTATAGCAGCTTTTTTCGCTCGGTGCCAATCGAGTTGATTGAAGCTGCCCGCCTGGATGGTGCCGGTGAATTGAGCATTATCTTTCGCATCATGTTACCCATTGCTCGCTCCATCACTACCATCATTTTCCTGTTCGTCTTCATGGAACGCTGGACCGAACTGATGTGGGATCTGATCGTGGTGAAAGAGCCAACAAGACAGACCTTGAATGTGCTGCTGACAACGATGTTCGGCCCCTACGGTACTTACCCCGGCCCGTTGTATGCTGCGGGCGTCATCCTGACCTTCCCGGTCCTGCTGCTTTTCCTCATTTTCAGTCGTAACTTTGTGCAAGGGGTTCAGGTGGTTCTCCGTTAGAAAGAGCAAAGTATGCAAGCTGCAAAGAAAGGAGATTACGGTGAATAGTGTGCTGTCAGGCAAAAGAACGTACTGGCATATGGGGCAGGAGTTGAAAGGATGGTTTTTTGCCAGTCCCTATCTGGCATTTACCACCATTTTCTTTCTGATCCCGCTGGTCTGGAGCCTTTTTCTGGTCTTCCAGAGCTGGAATCTGATCTCTCCTCAGCCTGTTTTCATCGGCCTGGCTAATTTCGCGGAAGCGCTGCATAGCCAGCGCGTGATTCAAGCATTTCTGGTTTCTTACAAGTTTCTCATCCTTTTTATTCCGCTGGTAGTGGCGGCTTCCATTGGCCTGGCTTTGATTGTACACAACCTGCCACGCTTTCAACCCTTGTTCGCGGTGGGCTTTTTCCTGCCTTACCTGGCATCAGGAGTCGTGTCTTCTCTGATTGTACGAGGAGTGTTGTCATATAACAGTCCCATCAATACGTTCCTGCGTACAGTCACCGGCACTTCACCGGACTGGCTGGGGGACGGCACGCTGGCAACGCTGGTGATCGTTCTGATGATCGTCTGGAAATTTGCTGGCTACTATGCGCTCATTTTTCTTTCCGGCCTGCAAGGCATCCCGCGTGAAATTTATGAGGCCGCATCCATCGACGGGGCCAGCGCCTGGACGCAATTCTGGCGCATCACTCTGCCCATGCTTTATCCCGCCTTTTACACCGTGCTCATCCTGGCAGCCGGTATCACATTCTCTATCTTTACCGAGCCGTTTACGCTCACAAATGGCGGACCTGAACTGGCTACCCAGACCTGGCAACTGGAAATCTATTACCAGGCTTTTAACCAGTTCCGCTCTGGTTATGGGGCCACTATCGCCCTGCTCAACGCACTTGTGACACTAATCTCTATTCTCATCATCCGCCGTATCGTCGAAGCTTGGGGACGGCATTACGGCTGGAGCTGATCAGCCGGCATGTAACTCTCTTTGCTTCATAACAGTATTATCCCAGGAGTAGACTTGTGCCAGACATAGCCAGACGTTTTAGCACGAATCCAATTCTTCAGCCACGTGATGTCAAACCCAGCATGGAAGGGCTGGTCGTTGAATGCCTGCTCAATCCAGGAGCGTTCACCTTTCAAGGGAAAACCTGGCTACTGCTCCGCGTAGCTGAACGCCCAGAGCGCCGCCAGGACGAAGTGAGCGCACTGCTGATTGATCCATCAGCAAAACATGGTCTGCGCATCTTCACCTGCAAGAAAGATGATCCGAATCTGGTTTATGGAGACGACCCTCGTAGCTTCGTCTATCAAGGCCGCCCCTATTTGACAACACTCTCACATCTTCGACTAGCCGTCAGTACAGATGGCATCAACTTTCAGGTCGCAGAAACGCCCACACTGCTCGCTGAGGGTGAACTCGAAACTTTCGGTATTGAAGATTGTCGCGTGAGTCGCATCGAGAACCGCTACTACCTTACCTATACCGCAGTTTCGGCTGACGGCTATGGAGTCGGGCTTATCAGTACAGAGGATTGGCAGACATTCGTCCGGCATGGCATGATCCTTGCGCCCAACAACAAAGACTGCGCTCTGTTCCCTGAAAAAATCAACGGCAGCTATTTCGCGCTGCACCGCCCGACACTGGCTACCGGCGGACTCGGCGGCAACCACATCTGGATCTGCAAATCACCCGATCTGCTTCACTGGGGAGAACACAGATGCCTCGCCCGCACCCGCCCCGGCATGTGGGACTCGGCACGGATCGGCGCCGGGGCCGCGCCGACCCGCACAAAATATGGCTGGCTGGAGCTTTATCACGGCGCCAATGCACAGAATCGCTACTGCCTAGGAGCTTTATTGCTTGATCTGGATGACCCTACCAGAGTCCTTGCTCGCTCCAGAGAACCAATTATGGAACCACTAGCAGAATATGAGATCAAAGGCTTTTTTGGTAATGTGGTATTCACCAACGGCATCATTGAACACGACGATACTCTCACCGTCTATTACGGGGCCTCTGATGAGGTCATTTGCGGCGCCACCTTCTCAATTCAGCAGATACTGGACACGCTGGATTAGTTTATGCACTCGCCTGTAAACGATTCCTGTGCAGTTTTCTTTTGTCCCTTGTAATGCGCAGCGTTATCTCATTGCCTATGTCCTGCTGCTCTCCGGCTGCCGGGCAGGGCAGCGTAAAACTGATGCGAGCGCCGGCTCCAGAGATATTCTCGGCCCATACGACTCCGCCATGCGCTTCCACAATAGCGCGCACGATGGCGAGTCCCAGACCACTGCCGCCGGTGCTCGACTGGCGCGCGCTGTCGGCACGGTAGAAACGCTCGAAGACACGCGCGAGCGCCTGAGGAGGAATGCCTTCGCCGGTATCGGTGACGGAAACCACCAGCATTTTTTCCCTGGCCAGCGCGTCAATGGTGACGGTGCCGCCAGCAGGCGTATGGCGTAGCGCATTATCGCAAAGATTGGAGAAGACGCGCATCAACATATCGGCATCAGCCTGAACGAGCGGCAGATTATAGGAGATGTTATTCAATGGCTCAACCCGCACTCGTTCAAATTCCGGCGCCAGTACCGCCAATACCTCATCGACCAGCGCGGCCAGGCGCACGTCCTTCTTGCGGGGATGCAGCGCACCCGCCTCGACTTTCGCCATCACATGCAGATCCTGCACCAGGCGGCGCAGGCGCAGCGTTTCACGTACAATGATACTGCCGGTTGCCTCGTAATCTTCGCGGCTCTGATTCACACCATCGACCAGCGCCTCGCCCAGACCGGCAATTGCCGTCAGCGGCGTCGCAAGATCGTGAGTAATGCTCATGATCAACTCGCGCCGCCAGCTCTCCTGCTTCTTCAGTTCTTCCACGTCGCGGTTGAGCTGTGCCGCCATCTCGTTAAATGTGCGGGCCAGTTCGCCCAGTTCACCAGGAGCGCCGGTCGCCACCTGCACGCTGTAATCACCGGTGCCGAGCACGCGCGCGGCCCTGGTGAGCCTGGTCAGGGGACGGGTGATCGAGCGGGAGAAGTAGATCGCTACAAGCGCGGCCAGCAGCGCGATAATCCCCGCTGCGATCAGCACAGTACCACCGACGCTTGAGACGAAGGCCGGGACGTCGCTTGAGCGCGGCGTCACCACCAGTACGCCGATCACCTGCCCATCATTCTCTCCATTGTAGAAAATGGATTGCACGGCATATGGCTGTCCCAGATTGAAAGGACCACTGCGGCTGAACTCACTGCTCGTCGGCACGCCATGCAGCAAAGCATCGCGGATGGCAACGGTCAGCGTCGAAAAGTCATCTTTTTGAAACGACTGATCGGTGAGCTTCAACAGGTAGGTCAGGAGCGCGTTTTTGGGATCGTTCTTCGTGAAACGCGGATAGACCAGATTAGCTCGCCTGTCAAGGACAATGAACAGATATTGCCCCTGCATACTCTGGTTTTGCGCAAGCGTCGGCATCCGATTCTGTACAGCTTTATACAGGTTGAGGTTTTGCGCAAAGTCCATGCCAATGCTCTGAGCTTTGTCGGTGGCAAGCGCAGACATGCGACTTTTCTGCTCTACGCCATAGTAGTAGAAAAGTGCGCCGATGAAGGTCAGCGCCAGCAGTCCCGTTGCCAGCAATGAGAGCACAACCGAAGTCAGAGCCAGGCGCCAGCGAATGCTTTGCCACCAGCGAATACGCATTGCATTGCTCCTCTGTTATGAGGCTGCCGGGCGGGCTTTGACTTCAAAGCGATACCCGACACGCCAGACAGTCTTGATATAACGCTGTCCAGGATCAACCTCTATTTTTTTACGAAGCGCACTGATATGGACATCAATGGTATGCCCATCGCCAAGATAGTCGTAGCCCCAGACCTTATTCATCAGCATCTCGCGCGTAAACACGCGGTCAGGTGAGCGGGCCAGTAGCGCCAACAGATCGAACTCGGTCGGCGTGAGCGCGACTTCTTTCCCCTGTACTTCGACACGGCGAGCCGCCAGATCAATCAAAAGACCTGGAAAATGCAGTAATTCTTTGTTCTCACTACCAGCTCCCGGCGCAACAGCCTGACCATCTGTGCTGCTCTGTGTGCCGGTCCGTCGCAGAATCGCCCTGACACGACTGACCAGCTCGCGCGGACTGAACGGCTTCACCAGGTAGTCGTCGGCGCCAAGCTCCAGTCCGTTAATACGGTCATCCTCATCACTGCGCGCTGTGAGCATCAGAATCGGCGTCTTCGACCAGGCCCGCATGCGCCGGCAGACTTCAAAACCATCCAGCGCCGGCAGCATAATGTCCAGAATCACCAGGTCGGGTTGCTCACGCGCATGCAGCGCCAGCCCGTCCGCTCCATCCTTCGCCACCACGATACTATAGCCAGCCGCCTTGAGATACAGGTTAAGCAGGTGAATAATACCGTCTTCATCTTCAATTATGAGAATCTTCTGTGCCATCCGCCGGACCCTCACGATGGGAATTTCGATAAAACCTGTCAGTATAGTAGCACATTCGCCCGCGAAGTACAGGCATTCCTGTTACCTCTTACATCTTTTGCCACGAACTTGAGCAAATCTTGATCATTCTCAGACACCTTCCGTACCTCTACATGCTATCCTGAGAACGAAAATCAAAGGGGAAGTTTGAGAGCATTTCCCGCTTCGCTCTTAAAAAATGTACCAAAATTTTTCAGTTATGAAAGTTATTGAAGTTTAATACAGAAGAATCAACGGAGCATTACTCATATGGAACGACGCATGCTGTTTCTCATGGGGGGAGTTGTTATCCTGGTCCTGATCGTGCTCGGCATCGGCGTCTTCGTCATCCTGCCGGGCTTCATCTCGGCGAAAAGCCCGGCCAGCGCCACGCCAACAGCCACCGCGACACCGCTTCCTACCGCAGCAGCCAATCCCTACGCCATTTACCTGAAGCAGTATGGTCCTCAGATCAAGCAGCAGATCGCTCAGGGACTGCACCTCACGCCTGAACAGTTGACAGCTCAATTGCAGGAAGGCAAAAGCCTGGACGATATTGCAAAAGCTCAGCATGTCAGCCCGGAGCAGCTCAATACGCTCATCGCCCGCGCCTTCCAGAGCGGCCTCAAGCCGGCTGTGGACTCCGGCGGCCTGACACAAAAACAGGTTGATGCGCTGGTCAAACGCATGCAGAAGAACCATCAGCAGCTTGGGAAGCTTCTCGGCGCCGACGGCAAAAAGAAGCAGAAGGCAGGAACGCCCACTCCACCCACATCGGTGGCCACCGCCACGGCCGCCACTAACCAGTAAGACGCATCCTGAAGCAGACTCGTTTTTAGAGAGGTCCTATCTCTGGCCGGTCCGCAGGATTTTGACTGGCAGGCCGGCCAGTTGCATAATCTTGAGCGCGTTAGTAGTAGAATCCGAAAACTCTACTTCCCCAACTTCTTCTTACGCTCCCATTCGCGCAGTTCGACGCGGCGAATCTTGCCCGAAATCGTCTTGGGCAGGCTGTCAACGAACTCGATTTCGCGCGGATACTTGTAGGGAGCCGTGACCCTCTTCACGTGTTCCTGCAACTCCTGAGCCAGTTCAGACGATGGCTGATAGCCGGGCGCGAGAATCACGTAGGCTTTGACGATCTCGCCACGCATCTCATCAGGACTGGCGATCACGGCGGACTCAGCCACCGCCGGATGCTCCTTCAGCGCGCTCTCAACCTCAAACGGACCAATGCGATAGCCGGCACTGATGATCACATCATCGGCCCGTCCGACGAACCAGAAGTAGCCATCTTCGTCTTTATACGCGCGGTCTCCTGTGATATACCAGTCGCCACGAATACAGGCTTGCGTGGCTTCGGGATTGCGCCAGTATTCCTTGAACATCCATGTGGGCCGGTGCGGCCTGACCCGAATAGCAATATCACCTTCCTTGCCCGGCGGCAACTCGCTGCCATCGTGGTCGATAACGCTTACCTCAAAGCCAGGGGATGGCTTGCCCATCGAGCCGGGTTTTACCGCAAGCGGGGGGAAATTGCCACAGAGCAGCACCGTCTCGGTCTGCCCGTAGCCGTCGCGGATCGTCAGGCCGGTCGCCAGTTCCCAGGCGCGGATCACTTCGGGATTCAAAGGCTCGCCCGCGCCGACACAGTGGCGCAGCGCCTTCAAAGGATGCGTCTTTAAATACGCCAGCGGCTGATCCAGCACCAGCATGCGATAGACCGTCGGGGGAGCACAAAACGTAGTAATGGGATATTTATTGAGCATTTCCAGCGTTTCAAAGGGATCGAATTTGCCGCGCGCGTCCTGCATAAACATGGCGGCGCCCATCACCCAGGGACCGAACAGATTCGACCAGGCGGCTTTGGCCCAGCCCATCTCTGAGACGTTCCAGTGCAGGTCGTCTTCATGCAGGTCGAGCCAGTATTTGCCGGTGATGGTATGACCGATGGGATAGCTGGCCTGCGTGTGCAGCACCATCTTGGGATAGCCGACCGTGCCAGACGTAAAATAGACGAGACAGGGATCGTCGCTGCGGGTTTTTGGGCCAGTGAATTCAGGAGAGGCATTTGCCACAATCTTATGATAGTTCGTCCAGTTCGCGCGCGCTGCATTTTCCTCGTCAACGAGGATGGTGTATTTAATGGTTGGGCATTCGCCGCGCACCTGGTCAAACTTCGCCGCGCCCTCACGGTCGGTAATAATGCCCTGCACCTCGGCCACTTCGGCGCGGTACTGGATATCTCTGGGCGTGAGTAGCGTTGTACAGGGAATGGCAATCACGCCCAGTTTGATCAGGCCGAGCACGCTCTCCCACCATTCAGGGATGCGCGGCAGCATGACCATCACGCGGTCGCCTTTCTGCATGCCCAGGCGTACAAAAGCATTGGCGGCCCGGCTGGAGCCTGCGGCAAATTCGGCGAAGGTGATGTGCTTCTCCTCGCCATGCTGCCCAAGCCAGAGCATCGCCAGCTTCGCCGGGTTCTGCGCCCATTTGCCGATCACATCGGTGGCAAAGTTAAAATATTCGGGGACATCCAGGTGGAAATCGCGGCACTCGACTTCATAGTCGGTCATATTGGGGGTTTTCGATGCAGCCATAACAAGCCTCCGAAATATATCGCATTCAGCAAGACAACAACGTTGTTGTTCAGTATCATATCATATTTACATAGAAGCCTGAAAGGCTGGTGCATCCCACGTGTATACAACGACGTTGTGACTCGTCACAACTCTCCGTCACTTCCCGCTACACAGGCTTCTTCGCCGCAATAGCAAACTCAAACAACTCTTTTTTCGACGAACGTTTGCGTATGATGCGCACACTGATATCCTCGAAGCCTGCACCTGCAAAGAGACTGGCAAAGATGGAGTCAACGGGCAGCAGAACATCATAGAACTTCGAGTTCCCCACAATATAAATAATCCTGCCTCCCGGTCTGACCACACGAAAGAGGCTATTACAATGCATAACCATATCATGGAAATATTTATGGACATAACGGGAGAGGATCGGGCTATGACGTGCGATTCTTTCCAGAATATCATTGAATCCCGGAAAAGGGACTTCGACAACCGGATCTGGCTCCCATTTATTCAAATTGCTAGTAGCACAGCCCCACGTTCCACCAATGGCCTGCCAGTCAAGCTCCCCCGCATCTCGACCGTTGGTAAGGTATCCCAGCCAGTACATATACGGGCGTAACTCACGAATATAACTCATTCGATTGGGATAAGGGGGAGAGGTAATCACACAGGAATAGTAGTTTTCTTCAAGATTTAAATGAAGATTACGAGCATCAGAGAAGAAGATACGAGGCTCTCTGGTTATAGGTGAAACTGCTGCTTCAGCAATGAAAGAAACTGACCGCTCCCAGCTCTCTACAACCAGATCACGCTCGGTAAGAAATAGAGAAAGTTGCCCACTTTTCTTAAATGACATAGACTGATGGCCGAAACTTGCGTTTGACCGCTCAATCATTGTGCGGCAAAAAGCAATTTTCAGCAAGTTACTGACTGTTTCTGGTATTCTTCCCGTTAATTCGTTAATACCATTTATTACATGGGCCAGCGCGAACAAGGTTTCTCTATCCCACCACTTCTCAATCTGGTAAAGAGGGGGAATCCATAAAACATCGTCTGTAGCAGTTTGTAGAGTTTGCAGAGTTTGCACAATCTGTGTTGATGCTGTTTTAAAAACATCAAGCTCCTGCGCACTATAGGGATAAGTTTTTACGCGGCTGAGCCAGAGAAGAAAAGGGTTAATATCTGTAGTATCACATGCAATACCCTGCTCTGCGCAACTGAGAGCAGTAGTGCCGGTTCCACAAAACGGATCGAGCACAACTGCGTCAGGTCCTGCATGAGCAGCTATTAGTTCTGAAACAAGATGCACTGAATAGGCGGGAGTGAGCCGCAGCCAGCCATAACGTGTATGATCGAGGTTTCCCTTAAAGGAGAGATGGTTATGCCGTTTTAGAGGATTCTGTGCTATCATATATATTATGCCTCAAGTAGTGTAGAGAGAACTTTTTCAAGCTCAGCCCTGATGCGAGATGAATAGCTCTGAAAAAACTTGCCAGATCGTAGCCAAGAACTTCTCGACAGAAGACATACGTGCTGTCGGTACTTTTTCCTCTCACAGAACCATTTAAAAATAACCATTTTGCCTGAATATACCGCTGAGCCACGTCTTGATCTATCTGAGTAGAGAGGAGAAGCAGAACTGGGATATAGAAATTAACATAGGCATTCGAGGCATTCAAGATATCAGCATTCTGCCGTTTCGAGTCCTTGCTTTTGTATCCCTGGCGTACTTCAAAAACCACACCTTTTATATTTCTTCGCATTTCTGCTGGGAGAAATAGTTTATCTGCTGCTTCCTCTGCCCATTGTTTTACATGTTCTCTGCTGGCAAGACTCTTGATATGATCAAATTGAATACGCCCATCCAACGTAAGTGTTCGTGACTTCCCTTTAGCTACTGGAACTTGATATGACCACACAGCCTCTGTTGCCGACAAATTCAAGCTATCACGAAGGACATTTCTAAAAACCCACTCACCACCAATTCCTAATTGACGGTAAATCGAAGTCATCCCGCCCGCTGCTTTATGCGCAGCATACATAAGGGATGAGTCCAGGCCCACCCAATGATAGAAAGGATCAGTCTCATACATCTGCTGAAACTGCTCCAATGTTAACCCGCCCTTTCGTCCTTTGCCAAACATAGGTTTATATTGAGCGCAAGAGCGTAAAGCGGTAACGAAGAGTTGAAAATAACGTTCTTCTCGTGTAGTACCTGTTATAAGTTTTTCATCCGGTTCGGGAACAATTTCGATGAGATCTTCCTCGTCCTGCTCCATATCTTTCTCCGGCATACTGACATAATGTACTAGCAGTATAGCACAGTTCAAGGGCAGGGCATACAGAATAGTCCGCTGGTCCGCTGGAATCTATAAAATGCTCCCCCTATTCAGCTTCTTTTCAACTTTGTGTCTCATACTTGCAGCAGACAATGCAAAAAACAGGACAGTACATCTCAAAGGAGACAGCGATGCATGACGTCGAGCAAGATCCACAGTCTGAGCACACTGAATATGCCCTGCGGGCGAGCGACGGCTCGCTCACCTGGTTCTATGCGATTGACGGCCAGGTTTTCAATCAGCCGATCCTGCAAGATGCGACACTCTACGTCGGCGCGGCAAACGGCATGCT
>JADBKA010000399.1 GCA_014896635.1 Ktedonobacteraceae bacterium | reverse complement strand
CATGGGGTGTCCCCATTTCCCCCTTTTTCTCAATTCTAAGGTCCACCTACTTAGCAGGTACGGTGACAGTGTACCTACTGGTAGGTACACTGTCACGGATAGGTTACGAACAAAGCATTACGGTGCCAGACGTGCGAGATCACGTGGGAAAGCAGCAGTGAGCCGGATGTTAGGTGCGCCAGTCAGTTGCATTAGCAGACGTTCAGAGCCAATGGCGAATCCGCCATGTGGTGGCATGCCGTACTTGAACGCTTCCAGATACGACTCGAACGGCTCCAGCGGCAAGTTGGCTCGGTGCAGCGCTGTCACATAGTCGTCATAGCGGTGCAGGCGCTGCCCGCCTGTTACCAGTTCGGTTCCCCGGAAAAGTAAGTCAAACGAGTTGGAGTAGTGCGGCCTCTGCGGATCAGGATGCGTGTAGAATGGACGCTTGCTCATGGGATAGCCAGTAACGAACAGGAAATCGCTGCCGAATTCTTGGAGCGCCCACTCGCCGAGCCAGCGTTCGTCCTGTGGCGAGAGATCAGGTTCACCGCGCACGTCTACATGGTGCAGCTTGAGGATGAGTTCTTGCGCCTCGGCAAAGTGAATGTGCGGGATCCGTTCTGGCACAACCGGCATTTGCACGCGCAGCAGGTCCAGTTCTGCTCTATAGTCTTCGTTAAACGTTGCAAGAATACCTGCGATGACGTCACGCAGCAGGGCCATGACGGTGAAATGATCTTCGATAAAGCCGAACTCGACATCCAGGCTGACGTATTCGTTGAGATGGCGCGTCGTGTCGTGCGGCTCGGCGCGAAAAGCCGGACCAACCTCAAAGACGCGCTCGAACACGCCCACCATGATTTGCTTGTAGAACTGTGGACTCTGGGCCAGGTAAGCAGGCCGTCCAAAGTAGTCCAGTTTGAAGACGTTAGCTCCGCTTTCGGTGGCCGAAGCGACGATTTTGGGCGTCTGGATCTCGGTAAAGTCACGCGCGATCAGCGTAGCGCGAAAGCCGGCCAGCATGCCAGCGAAGAGGCGCAGAATGGCGCGGCGCGCCGGGTGCCGGCTGGTGATGGGCGCGTGATCGAGCAGTGTGCCGGTGCTGGTCGCGATCCTGCGCTTGTTGAGCGGCACAGGCGGCGGTTCCAGTACCGGCGTGATGATCTCGATGTGCAGATCGTGCAGCTCGACTCCGCCCGGCGCCTGTGCCTCACTGACGACCAGTCCTTCGACGGCGATGACGCTCTCGACGGCCAGCTTCTGCTCGATAAGCGGGGCAATCTCGGCTTCGCTCTCGGCAACAGCCTGAATCAGGCCCCGGCCATCGCGGATCACCAGAAAGTTAATGCCGCCCATCTGGCGCCAGGAGTGCAGCCAGCCCTCAATTAGTACACGCTGGCCCACGCGACTTATGGCCTGTGTTGTAGCGATGCGTTCCATAAAGGAAAACTCCTTTCAATGAGCATAGAAAAAGCCCTCGTCCTGATCGTCTGGGGACGAGGGCATTATGTCGCCTGTTCGTGGTGCCACCACCAGTTTATCTCTCTAGCGAGAGACCTCTGCCGGTTCTTTCCTGCCATGATCTCGAAGTTTGAGGCAGGAGCAAACCGCCGCGCAGTAACGGGCGCGACCCGAAAGACGGTTACTGCGGTGCCTGCCAATACAGCGTTGATTAAACGCTGTGCACAATGGGAAGCGCCGGTTCGCCGTTTTAGCTCAGGGTGTTGTTGAGCGGGGCCAGCAGCGCCGCTTGCAGCCTGGGCAGCGCTCTCTGTATGCCGGAGGGACGGCTCAACCTGTCCCTTTCACAGCTTTTGACAGTAAAGATTGTATGTTGCAGGAGCTATAGAGCTTCTTACTGCGTTATTGATACAAATTGTAGTGGGTATTTTTAGAGAAGTCAACCGGCGCTCTAGCGCAGTTCTTCGGGGACCTCTTCTACTGCGCCTGGTGGCTCTTCAATCTCGGTGGGAATATCCAGTCCGGCATAGAGATTCTCGACGGCGAAGCTGACATCCAGGCTCGCCAGTTCGACAGTTTCGCCGGCGCGGTAACTGTGGTAGACCCATTCATCGTCTGTCAGACGAAAGACCTCGACGAGCTGAACGCGGTAGTTCACCAGTACATACTCTTGCAATGAATCTGATTCCTGGTAATAACGGAACTTCTGGAAACGGTCATAGGCTTCGGTTGAAGGGGAGAGCGCTTCGACAATGAGATGAGGCGATGAGAGATAGGTTGCACTGCCGCGATCAGCGATGTCACAGGAGACAACAGCATCAGGATGGAAGCTCTTCTCATTGATTTTGACGCGCGCATCCGACGTGTGGACGAGACATGGACCTTTGAGTCCGAGCGCCTGCTTCAGCAGGGCAATCATATTCGCCGATAAGATGCTGTGATCGAGCGTGCCGCCGGCCATTGCCACCGCATAGCCGTCGATGTATTCGTATTTTACATTCGGGCTATTCTGGTCCAGCAGTAGATAAGCCTCGAAGCTCATCTGACGGCGTCTGGGGTTAGTTGCCATCGTATTTTCTCCTTATTCTTCCACAAAACCA
>JADBKA010000398.1 GCA_014896635.1 Ktedonobacteraceae bacterium | reverse complement strand
CCGACAATACTTGAAATGCCCCAGACCCCGCTGAAAAGACCCTGCACGCGCGCACGCTCCTCCAGAGCAAAAATATCACCGATGATGGTCAGGACAATAGGCATCACTGCCCCGGCTCCCAATCCCTGAAGCGCACGGAAGAGGATCAGTTGCTCCATCGACTGCGCCATCCCCGAAGCGACAGAACCGAGCAAGAACAGTCCCGAACCTACCAGGAAGACCGGTTTGCGCCCGTAGAGGTCGGCCAGCTTGCCATAAATCGGCACGGTCGTTGTAGACGTCAGCAGATATGCTGAGAACACCCATGAATAGAGGGTGATGCCACCCAGTTTCCCGACGATGCTCGGCATCGCTGTCGCTACAATTGTCGCATCCAATGCTGCCAGAAACATGCCAAGCATCAATGCTATCGTCACAAGAATTTTCGCCCGTCGTGTCACAGTCGATCTCCGTGTTTTTGCTCAGAGCAGAGGTTATATCAAATCTTTTTAAAAAGTGATTGATGTGGGGGGACACCCCAGACCCCGCCAGGGGGCCGTGCCGGCCCCCTGGACCCCCACGCTAATGATCACTATTTAACCGGATTTGATATTAGAAGCTCTCCAGATATTGCGCTGGTTTTGTTAGCATGAAGCCAGCAGAGTTTCTCTGCCCGCCGCAATCAAAATCGTTTCGTCAGTCAAAACACGTGAATAGAAAACATTTATTCCTCTCGAAGTGGTTGCCGTCCGCTTGAAAAAGAGGGTATTTACGAGAGTGCTCCTATACCCTCTTTTTCCTGTAAATTTCTCTACATTGTAAGATGTACGTTATATCCTCTAAAACTCAATATATCGTTTCTGAGGTAGATGGGGTCAGGCAATGGCACGATGAGCGCCTCCATCCAGCGTCAGGGACGTGCCGGTAATAAAAGCCGCCTGCTCAGAAGCGTAAAAGAGCACAACAGCAGCAACATCCTCTGGTGTGACCAGGCGCTTCAGCGGAGTAGATTGCACCAGGAAAGCATGGACATCCTTGCTACCCATACCCTGAGCCTGAGCAAACTGCTCAATCATCCGCATGCCCAGTTCATCCTGCGCCGCATTAGGATTGATCGCATTGACGAGAATGTTATGAGGAGCCAGTTCATCAGCGGCAGATTTGGTCAGGGCCAGCAAACCGGCATTGACTACGCTGGGAGCGGTCAGCAGATGATAAGGCTCATGCCCGGCCAGGCCAACGATATTGATAATTCTCCCCCCACCTCGCTCACGCATAACACGTGCAGCAGCTCGCATCATACGCAGATAGCCAAGTAGCTTGAGATCAAAGTCAGCCTGCCACTGCTCATCAGAAAGATCTAACAGGCCGCCTACAGTCGCCCCACCTGCTGCATTCACAAGAATATCCAGACGGGCATGCAAGGCAATCACTTCTTGCACGATTCTCTCGGCCTCGCCAGTCCTGGCAACGTTGCCTGAAAGCGCTGTTGCCTGTCCGCCCATCTCCTCAACCAGAGAAGAGAGTCGCTCAGCCGCCCGGCTGACCAGGATAACTGTGGCGCCAGCCCCGGCAAGCGCACGGGCAGCAGCCGATCCCATCGCTCCCGTCGCCCCCGTAATCAGCGCCACCTTCCCACGAAGATCCATTACATGCATAGTTCCCATAGCATCTCTCCTTTTTCTTTCTTACTCTGCAAAAAGCGTTTGTTTTTACTGCGTTCAACTCTTTGTCTGCGATGATCCATAGCTGCCATAGCACTCTTTTCTTCGAACTATCATCGCATCAATAATCTTGATATCAAGATTATTGGTGTCAAGTTTACCTTGTAAAGGGAGACTTGTCAAGATACTTGATGTCAAGCTATAATGGGGACTATGGAACAGGAAGATCATGTCAGCCGCATTCTCGCCCAATGGGCTGCTGTGCGCCCTGACCTCGATGTCTCTCCTATGGGGATCATTGGTCGTCTTTCGCGGCTCTCGCTCATTGTTCAGAGAGAGCTTATGCCAGTATTCGCGCAATCCGATCTGAACCATTGGAGCTTCGATGTACTTGCCACATTGTACCGTGCAGGCGCGCCGCACCGGCTCTCGCCTACCGAACTTTTTCGCTCACTGATGGTCACGTCTGGCACCAAGACAAACCGTATTGACCGCCTGGAAGAAAAGGGACTCGTGAGGCGCGTTCCCGATCCTGAAGATCGGCGTGGCATCCTGGTCGAATTAACAGAACACGGCCACCAGATCATCGACAGCTTACTCGCCTCGCATATAGCAAACGAGGCCCGCCTGCTCCAGCCTCTCTCGCAAGAGGAACGGCAAACTCTGGATACGCTCCTGAGCAAGTGGCTTACTTCCCTTGAACATAACCTGTAATGCAAGAGAAGAAAAGATTAATTGACTGTATAGAGAACTTAGCGTATCACAGGTGGTGACGGCACATCGGCAGCGCTCTGCTCGCTTGCCTGCCCGGCCAGTTCCAGCTCTCTTTCGCGCAGATGCCTGACCCAGGCAATCTCTGCCTGCCACAATTCGCTACGATGCTGCATCATATCCACCGTGCGCTCCAGGCTAT
>JADBKA010000083.1 GCA_014896635.1 Ktedonobacteraceae bacterium | reverse complement strand
GGATCGACACTATCATCAATCTCGATTTTCAGCCGGTCCGGCCTGCTCTCAGGTCCTCCCGGCGGTTGCGCACTGACGTTTGAGCCACAGCCGCTCAGCCCGATCAACAGAGCCGTCAAGGCCAGGGCCGGCCACAGCTTAGAAATTTTTTCCTTCATAATTACTGTCTCACTCTCTGTATAAGAGATAGTTCGGGATATCCGCCTGGAGCGGATTCTGGCGTGAATACATGACTAACCTTGCTACTATGGTGACGAGTAGACGCTCTGATTTGTTCCTTAGAGCAGCGATATGGCGTGTGCCGACCTGGCAGCGTTGATCGGGCCGGAAGTCTATGGCCGTTCACCCGCTGATATACTCAAAATTAGTAATCATTAGATAACTGTTGATTTTGCTTAAATACACATAGATTGATAGAAAAATTTAAACTCTTGACACATAGAGTAACAGGTGATAAACTACGAGCCAGATAGAACGCATCGTCTGGTGCGTTAGATTACTCTAAAAGGTATGTGGAAATGTGGGTCACGTGGCGGGAGTATCCACCGGAGCGTCTTTTACGGGAGCAGTTTCACATTACGACAGGCTTTCACGCCGGGCAGTACGATGTTATTCAGCGGCTTGTGCGAGGCGAGCGCCTGCTGGTCATCCAGCATACGGGGTGGGGCAAATCCCTCTGTTATCAGATGACCAGCCTGTATTATCCTCATCTCACGATTGTGTTTTCCCCGTTAAAAGCATTGATGCGCGATCAGTGCCGGCGGTGCAGCGAAGCCTATGCCATTCCCTCTGCCATCGTCAGTTCGGATTATAGCGAGCAGGAGAACCGGACAGTCCTGGAGATGGCGGTGGCCGGAAAATTAAAATTGCTCTACATCGCGCCCGAACGGTTGAGTAACGCGCTCTGGCAGGCGTATGCTCCCAGAATCCAGATCAGTATGATCGTAATTGACGAAGCGCATTGTATTTCTCTCTGGGGCCACGATTTTCGCCCGCACTATCGCCGCATTGTGCGCCTGCTATCGGCGCTGCCGGCGCATACTCCCATACTGGCGCTCACGGCTACAGCGAACAGGCGCGTCGAGGCGGATATCCTCCAGCAAATGGGGCATGGCGTGCGAGTGCTGCGTGGCACAATGATGCGCCCGAACCTGCGGTTAAACGTGGTACAGACGGGCGGAGATATGGAAAAGCTGAGCTTTTTAGTCGCGTTGCTGCCACAGTATGCCGGAAGCGGCATCATCTATACTGCGACGAGAAAATATGCTGAACTGGTGACCGCCTTTTTACAGCGGCAGGGCATTGCCGCCGTGCATTATCATGCCGGGCAGGACAACGCAGTGAGGCGGGAGATTGAGCAGCGCTGGATGACAGATCAGTACAGGCTGGTCTGTTCTACCAATGCCTTAGGCATGGGTATTGATAAGCAAAATGTGCGTTTTATCATCCATTATCATATACCCGCTTCCCCTACGCATTATTACCAGGAAATAGGGCGCGCCGGGCGTGACGGAAACGTTGCCCTCTGCGTTCTGCTCTCTGATCCTGCTGATTTACTGATTCAGGAGCACTTTATCAACGATGGGAAACCGGGCGAAGAGTGCTACGAGCTGGTGCTGGCAATGTTGCGCAAGAATCCCCAGGGCTTGCAGGGAAAAGACCTGGTGCGCCTCACCGGTCTTTCATCCACAGCCATACGCGCGATCCTGCTCGACCTGGAAGACCAGTTTTTCATCCAACGCAGCGGCAACGGGGATTATGTCTATGTCGCTACAGGGAGAGCGGGACAGGCGAATTTTGCGGGTTATAACAGGATACGTTTTCAGAAGCTAGGCGAGTTAAGCGATATGCAGGCTTATACGCAACAGAGCGGATGCTATATGCGCTATCTCACCACCTATCTCGGTGATCCGCCAGGCCGCCGTTGTGGAGTGTGTGGCCACTGCCAGCCGGCGTACTTTCCAGAAGTGCCTATCTCCGAAAGAATAAGAGAGGCAGCAGCCCAATTTCTGGCGAGAGGGGATGTTCGTGTCACTCACTACACTTGAACTGCGTGGACAGGATCTGGCAATTGTGCCGCCGGCTGAAGTGCGGCATTTGCCATTGCCAGAGCTGCTGGCGGCGCTCTTCGGTGAGCACCTGCCCGCGCACATACGTACCGCCATAAGCCAGGATAAGCGGCAACATTTTCTGCGCACAAAGCCGTTCTATTTTAGCGTCATCAAACAGGCGCTGCGCCGGCAGGGAACAGCTTTTACGGTTGCTTTCGAGGAGCAGCCGGCCCTGCCCTGGTCAACGGAACTGGCGCTGGAGCCGCGTCCCTACCAGCAGGAGGCGCTGGACAACTGGATCGCCGCAGGCAGCGCTGGCCTGGTCGTGCTGCCCACCGGAGCCGGCAAAACCTTTGTGGCAACGCTGGCGATCCATGAGATGCGCCTGTGGACGCTGGTTGTCGTTCCGACGATTGACCTCTTGCAGCAGTGGCGCAGTGCGCTGGCCGCTGCACTGTCGCTGGATAGTAGCGAGATAGGCGTTTTTGGCGGCGGAACGAAAGAGATGCGGCCCATCACCATCATCACCTACGATTCGGCAGCGCTCTACCCGCGCGAATTGCACCGTTTCGGCCTGCTCATCTTTGACGAATGCCATCACCTGCCCGCTCCTACCTATCGCCTGATCGCCGAGCGTGCTTTCACTCCTCTGCGCCTGGGCCTGAGCGCGACGCCAGAGCGCAGCGATATGGCGCACGCCGATCTGGAAGAACTGATTGGACCGGA
The DNA here is from genome assembly GCA_014896635.1 of Ktedonobacteraceae bacterium. The sequence goes on along the minus strand of JADBKA010000083.1, from coordinate 16,781 downwards.
AGTCTATCGCCGCTCGCCCACCGAATTGACCGGAGAACGTTATCTGGCACAGTACGAGGAGCGGCGCGTCGTGGTGGCCCTCTCCAGCGAAGACGAGGAGCGCTACCTGGAACGGCGACGCATCTATCGCGCATTTTTGCGGCGGCGCCGGATCATCATTCGTAGTCCTGAAGATTTCCAGCAGAAGCTGATCTACCTCACGGCCCGTGATCCCGAAGCGCGTGCAGCAGCGCAGGCATGGCGCGAAGCCCGCGATATCGCCCTGAACGCTCCTGCCAAATACGCCCAGATCGAACGTATCCTCATCGAGCATGCTGGCGACCAGGTGATCCTTTTCTCCGAATACAACTACGTCGTTGATGAGATCAGTCGCCGTTTCTGCCTTCCCTGCATCACCTATAAGACGCCTGCCGAAGAGCGGCGCGCAATTCTGGAGCGGTTTCGCGCCGGTCAATACAGCAAACTGGTGACGGGGCGTGTGCTCAACGAAGGCGTCGATGTTCCCGATTGCCGCGTGGCGGTCATCGTCAGTGGCAACAGCACAAAGCGCGAATACATTCAGCGCCTGGGTCGCGTGCTACGTCCCAAGGAAGGGCAGGCGATCCTGTACGAACTGGTGACAGGAGGCACAACCGAAGAAGAGATCGCCAGGCGCCGGCGCTAGAAGCGAGGGCGTCCCCCGCATTTCTTTTTTCTCTTCTTCTCCTCTATGCAGAGGAGAAGAAGGACTCTGCAACAGCCCGATCTTATCTCCTGGCTTTCAGGTGGCTGTGGAACAAGTAATGTATGATGGAGGGAAAGCATCTGTAAGCGAGATAGCTTGCCCGATGATGGGCATGCCAGGTAAAGAAGGAGAGACAATGTATGGGTCTGATACATGGAGGCTGGCTGGTTGCCAGAGCGTTGAAGAAAGAGGGCGTCGAGGTCGTTTTTACGCTGAGTGGCGGGCATATTGCAGCTATTTATGACGGATGTGTGCGCGAAGGCATTCGTGTAGTGGATACGCGCCATGAACAGGCGGCAGTACATGCAGCCGAAGGCTGGGCGAAGTGTACGCGCAGGCCGGGGGTGGCGCTGTTAACGGCTGGTCCCGGCGTGACTGACGGCGTGACCGGCGTCGCCAACGCATACCTTGCCGGCAGTCCGGTACTGGTGATCGGCGGTGCAGCGCCCCTGGGACTGTGGGATCGCGGTGCATTGCAGGAGATGAACCAGATTGACCTGCTGCGTCCCATCACGAAGTGGGCGCGTACCGTGCATGAGACTGCGCGCCTGGCCGAGTATACCGCCTCGGCCTTTCGCCAGATGTTGAGTGGCAAGCCTGGTCCGGTCTTTCTTGAAATGCCGATGGACATTCTGAACAACTTTGCCGATACCGATACCCTGTTTGATCCTGGCGAACCTGCCAGCTATCGTACGGCAGCGCGCACTGCCCCAGATCCCGACATGGTAGTGAAGGCGGCTGAGCTGCTGGAGCAGGCGCAAAGGCCGGTCATCATGGCAGGGACCGCCACGTGGTGGTGCGATGCCGCCGAATCCCTGCGCCGGCTTGCTGAGCGCATCCAGGCGCCGGTCTTTCTCAACGGTGCCGGGCGTGGCTGCCTGCCGCCCACACATCCGCTCTTTTTCAGCGCCGTGCGGCGCAAAGCTCTCGAAGGCGCCGATACTATTCTCGTGGTTGGCACGCGCATGGATTTTCGCCTCAATCATGGTCAGCCGCCCCTCATCCCTGCTGAGGCGAAAGTAATCTGGTTCGACCTGGCCGGTGAGGACGTAGGCGTCAACCGGGGAGCGGCGGTGGGCCTGGTCGGCGATGTGGGATTGAGCATGCAACAGGTGGCCGATGCTACAAAGCAACTCCGGCACGATGAGTGGCTCTCCTCTGTGCGCAGTCAGGAAGAGCGCGCGCAGGAGCGTGATAGCGCGGCGCTCAACTCCGATGCCGTGCCGATTCATCCTATGCGTCTCTGTCGCGAGATCCGCGATTTCATCGACGAGGAGACGACGGTGATCGGTGACGGTGGCGACATTGTGAGCTACGGAGGGCGGGTGATCAACGTCTCGCGCCCCGGCTACTGGCTCGATGCGGGTCCGATGGGCTGTCTTGGAACCGGCACCGGCTTTGCAATGGCCGCGCAACTGGCCCGTCCAGGCAAGAAAGTGCTGATTCTGCACGGCGATGGCGCCTTTGGCCTGAATGGTATGGAATTCGAGAGTATGGTACGCCAGCGCTTGCCGGTTGTCTCGATCATCGGCAATGATGGCGCCTGGGGGCAGATCAAGCATCCTCAGAAAGCTATCGTCGGCCATGCGACAGCGGCAGAACTGGCGCCGGCTATTCGCTACGATAAAATGGTCGAGGCGCTCGGCGGCTACGGCGAACTGGTCGAGCGGCCAGCAGACATCCGTCCGGCGTTGGAGCGCGCTTTCGCTTCCGGCTTGCCCGCCTGTATCAATGTGCTTATTGATCCTGAGAAACCGTACAGTCGCTCAACCAACGTCGCTGTATAGGCGAAGATAAAAAGAGCAGGCGGCGAGGGAGATCGGGCTAAAAGCAACAGCCCGATCCCCGCGCTGGCTCATCCACTCAGATAGTTACCAGTGAGCGGAACTGGAAAGCCCGCACGATCAGCAATATGCCGGCGATCAGGGCATAGATGCCGATAACCCAGACGATAGCCAGCAGGCCGGCGACAGGCTGGAAGGCCAGAAAGATGCCAAGCAGCACGGAAAGGATGCCGACGATAATCAGCGTCCATTCAAACCCGAAAGCCCGGTTCATAGCGAAGCCGGCGGCAATCTCAAAAATGCCGGTGATGATAGCCCAGGCAGCAATCAGGTAGAGCAGCGCAAAGGCCGTAATACCGGGCCAGAAAAACGTCACCAGGCCGATGATAATGCCGGCCAGGCCCTCCAGTAACAACATCCACCAGCGTGGCGCCGTCTCACGCTCCTGTAACGATACAAAGACAGCTACAATACCATCAATCAGAGCAAATGCGCCAAAAAGCGTGACCAGCACAAGCAGAGTCAGGCGCGGCCAGAAGAGCGCCGCCAGCCCGAACAGTATCGCTACAATTCCTCGAATCAAAAGCGACCACCAGTATTGCCTCATCAGGCGAGAACCTGTCAGCACGCTCATATTATTGCGCTCCTTTCAATCCTGGTGAGAGAGACCTCTCACGTTTACAAAAAGCATCAGTTTACCCCTTCTTTACACGTATAACTGTGGCCTTGCGTGTCAAAAAGGATTTGATATCGTATCGCGTTGAGCAGATTCATCATTTTTGATGAAAGTCGCTGTTTCGCGTCCTTCCGTCCTTCTAAAAAGAAAATTTTTTATAGAGAGAAGAGGAAACAAGAGATACGCCACTTTCCTCGCCTTTTTGCGTATATCCTTTGTAGAGGGAAAGGTGGGTCCAGGAGGCGGAGTACCCCAGGTGCCTCAGAGAATACTCCCGAAAAACTTTTTTCTCTCTTTCTGCGCTGGCAGAATGGAAAAGAAGAAAAAGGAGGCACCTTTAAAGTTAAGGCGCATGGGGATATCCTGTATAATGGTTTAAGAGTATGTAATCACAATAAACTGGAGTTGACAGACACCTCTAATATTCTTACACTAGAAAATTGTGGCATATTTGCATAACTGTCCAGGCGGGGGAGAGCACTATGAGTATGGTCCATTGTTCTGCATGTGGTAAAGCTTTACCTGCGATAGCTCGTTATTGTAGTGAATGTGGTGCCATCATGCACCTGTCTGATTCTCCATCTGATTCTCAAACTTTTCTCTATAGTCTGGATAATGATGAGTTTACTGTACCCTGTGATTATCCGTTTGTTGCGGCGAATGTAAACGAAGATAAAACGCAGATCCTTGCCGGACGAGAAGCGCTTTCCCCTGCCGCTTCAAGCGATCATGCGGTCGAGGCGGATGGAAATAAGAACACTTTGCTCTCTGACGAGGTGCAGGAGTGGGAAGTGCCTGTTCCTACTTTGCGCAGCAGGTTACTGGTAGAACAGGATCAGCGCGAGAGAAGGAGAACAACGCCTCTAACGGAGGGTGATCAGAGGCAACAGGGATTGCCTGTAATTCTGGACGAGGATGATGATGGTCCGCCCCGTCGTAGATCCACCTGGTACAAAGAAATAGAATATTCCACGCCACGCCGCACACTGTCATATCCCCCGCGTCCTTCAAAGCCTACACCGGTCTCTCTGCGACGGGTACCGCCCCCACCGCCCAGACTCTTTTTCTGGGTGGGCCTGCTAGTTGTGGTGGCACTGGTACTGAGTGGAGCCTTCGGCATTATTAATACACTGGGGCGCGGGCAGTCAAACGCCGGTAACAATATCGCCTTGCAGGTCACACCGACCAGTGGTGTGGGCGGCACGAAGATCACTTTGCATGGTAATAACTTCAGTGCACATGGTCGTATAGGGTTATCGCGCGATGGTTCCATACCCATCGTCAATACTGCTGGATCTGTGATCACCACTGCCGATGCGCAGGGAAACTTTACCGATACTGTTGTAATTGGCGATGACTGGGGAAACGGCATGCATAATATTAATGCCGAGGATGCCACAACTCATACCATCGCGTCGTTTCCCATTCTCGTCACGCAGAGCACACCACTGCGTCCAGGCCACCTGCATATTTCGCAGGATTCGCTGGACCTGGGGTCAGGCGATGCCCTGACCGGTAGCGCTCGCACGATTACGCTCTCCAATACAGGAAGCGGCCAGATTAGCTGGCAGGCCAAAAGTGAGCAGCCCTGGCTCCAGATTACGCCAAAAAGTGGTATAGCCATTCATGGCGTCGATACGCAGATCACCATTGCCGTGAATCGCGTGAATCTTTCAGCGGGGTCATATAATTCTCGTGTAGTGTTCACCTCTGATGTTGGAGATGCTCCTCTAGTCGTTCAGATGCAGGTGACGCCGCTCGCACAAGAACATGAACCGGCGATCCAGCTTACCCCATCCGTTCTGTCTTTCTCAGGCACCGACGGTGGGCCGGTGCCACAATCGCAAACGATCACTATAAGTAATCCCGGCGCGTTGCCTCTACAGTGGGCGGCAGCAACCGATGCTCCCTGGCTTTCCATCACGCCACGCAGCGCGAAGCTTGAACAGAACGGCAGTTCACAGGTGACGATTGCCGTCAACACAGCCTCGCTGCTCCCCGGCACTTACCAGGGGGTGATTACTTTCAGCGGGCAGGGAGCAAGTCCTGTACGCAACAGCCCGCAGAATCTCTATATCAGCGTAACCATTACACCTCGCTGCTCATTGCAGCTCTCGCCCGTTATGTTGACGTTCGCCGGCACTTACCAGCAATCGGCTCCTGCCGCCCGTTCGATCAATCTGGCGGGCATAACAGGTTGCTCAACGCCGATTCAGTGGAAGGCAACCAGCAACGCGGACTGGTTGACGCTCGGCAGCACAGACGGTACCACGCCGTCGCGCCTCTCCGTAGGTGTGAAGGTTGATGGTCTGAAGCCGGGAACTTATAACGGAAAGATTATGTTCAGTTCGACTGCTGGCACGCAGACTCTACCGGTGACTTTCACGCTGAGCCAGCCATCGGCCCCTTCGATGCAGGTCATGCCAGATTCTGTGCAATTTAACGCGGTGATCGGTTCGTCCGTATCGACTCCGCAGCAGTTGACGATCAAGAACAGCGGCGGGGGAGCGTTGCACTGGAATGCCGCTGCTACAACAGCAGCGGGTGGCAACTGGCTCTCTGTTACGCCGGCCAGCGGCGTGCTATCCGCCGGGCAATCAACCACCATCACGGTCGCAGCCACCCTGATAAACACCCTGACGCCAGGCGTGTATACCGGCATGGTAACGATTACTGGCAAGGATGATGCCGGCAAAGATGCTGGCGGATCTTCACAGGTCATCGCCGCCTCCTTCGGGGTTCAGCAGGCATGTACGCTTAATACACCATCCGCGCTCAATTTTAGCGGTACGGCTCCTGCTGCGCAACCTCTCTCCATCGCCCTTGCCGGCGCCTGTAACAACGCTGCCACTTGGAAGGCAGATATCAGCGACGGCCAGGACTGGATGACGATTTCGGCTACCAGTGGCGGGGTGTCGCTCAATGCTGCGGGAAGGACAGACGTCAGTGTCAAAGCCGGTCTGCCCTCTGGCACCTATCATGGGAGCATTACCGTCAGTGCGACCGATAGCGTTACACACGCGCCGATCACACCCGTCAGAAAAGTGGCTGTGACCTTGATCGTACCGCCTGCCTGTACGCTGCAAGGAGCCTCAAAAGAAAATCTGGTGTTTTCGGCTGAAGTCGGCACCAACCCGGCAGTGCCGCAAAACTTCTCGATAGGTGTTAGCGGCGCATGCAGTAATGCAACTATACAGGCCAGTGCCAGCACCACAACAGGCGGAAACTGGCTGGCCATTTCTCCTGTCACTCCTATCGCTGCCAGCCCCGATCAGCCAGTAGCGTTTACTGTGGCTGTGAATCCGGCCACGCTCCAGGTGGGTACGTATACGGGAACGATCACGCTAACGGCGACAGACAGGAACACCACTATAGCCGGCAGCCCGCAGGGAGTCAGGGTCACGCTGAACGTTGCGGCTGCACCGGCTCTTTCGGCAACGCCAGCCAGCATTACCATGAACGTGACGAGTGGGCAATCTTCGCAACCCATCGTTATGCAGAATACCGGCGGCATGCCACTTGACTGGACGGCTACTCTGGAGAATGGCACGCCTTCTTTCATTACGGTTTCCAGTGCTTCAGGCAAGAATCTTGCTGGTGGGGATAAAGCGACGATCACGGTGAATGTCGATGCCAGCGCGGCAGGCGTAACAGCAGGCAAAACCTATACAACAAAGGTAACGGTGAACGCTGTCGATCCTCTGACACATAAAGTGGTAGCCGGTAGCCCGGTCAGCGTTCCGGTGACGGTGATTGTCGCGGCGCCGAACATGCAACTCAGTGCGAACAGGGTAAGCTTCTCGGCAATCCAGGGTAGCAGTCCAGACCCGCAGTCCATTACGATTACCAACAGTGGCGGCGGGTCGCTGAACTGGCATGCCAGTGTGCCGACGCAACGCTGGCTCTCGCTGGCACCTGCCAGCGGCCAGAACAGCGGCGGGAGCAAATCGACACTTATCTTGCGAGTGAACACGACAGGCTTATCACCAGGCGTTTACAGCGAGCGTATTACGATTACACCGTCCTACAGTCGGGCTGCGATGGTAACGGTGCACCTGATGATAACAACTTCCCAGGTAACGCCCACACCATCTTCTACGACTACGCCAGCGGTCACTCCGACATCCCAATCACCGGTCACGCCGCCCCCTCCCACTCCTACCACTCAGCCCACTCCTACTGCTCAGCCTACTCCTACTACTCAACCCACTCCTACCGCTCAACCCACTCCCGCGCATTAAAGGAAGGGAAGGCTCTCCCAAAAAACTCTCTTTTCTTTTCTTCTATTGCAGAGGACTAAGAGGACTTTGCAACAGCCTGAATCATTGTTGTGGTATGCTTGACAGCGTAGAAGAAGTATGGCAATATTGAAGGCATAAGGTCTATACAATATATAGACTATATAGCTTCGCGTCTTTATCAAACATGGCCGGGAGCATCCCGTCCAGGAAAATCTCTCTGCGAATCGAGGTGCGAACACCAGGCCCAGGAGAAAGGCACCCTTTTTCGGGCCGGCTATGACCGGTTCCCGAAAGTAATCTCATCCCTGCAATAGTATCTTCATGCCTTTCGCTTGCCTCTATGCAGAGCGCTGGCAGCCCCAAATTCAACGAACAAGGAGCAGAGACTATGGAGAGTTCGATCACACGCCGACAATTGCTTATTGACGGCGGCAAAGTGGCGGTGGCAGGCAGCCTTCTGAGCAGCTTACTGGTGGCCTGTGGGGGAGAGACCGGCGGCAGCGGTGCGCCGACCACGCAGCAATTACAATACTGGGTACTTGGCTATCAGCCAAAGGGCAGCAACCAGACGGGTAAGCTTACTGATGCAGCCATCGCTGCCTACCTCAAAGGACATACCAATGTTAAAGTAGCAATCACCGGTTATACCGGTGATCAAGCAGGTTTTACGAAGGTCACGCAGGCCGTGACGGGAGGACAGGTCGATGTGTTCCGCCTGCCATCCGATATTCTCCCCTTACTGGCAAAGCAGGGGAAAATGGCCCCGATAGATGATTTCCTGACCGCCGAAGACAAAAGTGATATTTACCCTCATCTGCTCGATGCGGTCAAATTCAACGGCAAGCATTATTCATGGCCGTTGTGGGTGCCGCCGGTCGGCATGTACATCAATCTGGATATTTTCAAAGAGAAGGGGGTAGAGCCGCCAAAGGACAACTGGACGTACGATGAGTTTGTGGATATTGCCAGAAAGCTGACCTTCACGCGCTCGAACGGCCAGAAGGTCTATGGCTTTACAGCACTGATTGATCCTGGCGTCGTCAATGCCTGGCCGATCATTCTGGGTGAGGGTGCCTCCCCTTTGAGTCCAGATAATACGAAGTACACGTTCAATTCACCCGAAGGTATCAGAGGCTTGCAGAAGCTGGTTGATCTGGCTTTAAAATATAAGGTAACGCCACCCGATTTCGGCACGCAGGCGCTGACCGATATTCAGAACGGGTTCAGCCAGCAGAAGAACTACGCGATGTATCCTGAGCCGAGTGGTGCGTCGGCAGGATATAAAGCGTCGGGCCTGAACTTCGATGTCAAGCCGATGCCTATTGGTAGCACCGGTAAGCCGGTCACAGCGGGCGGCATTGGCCTGATCTCAGTTGCTAACATCGGTGATCAGGAGAAGTTGAAGGTGGCGATGGACCTGGCGCGCTACCTCACCGGCAGCCAGGTGGGGAAGGACGTGCAGGGCTACTATCTGGCGCCAGGATCACGTAAATCGGTGCAGGTCAGCGATCCAATTGATAAATTTTCGCCGTTTGTCTCTTACTGCTATATCACACCGATCATCGCGCAGTGGCCGCAGATTCGCACGATTCTGCACAAACAGATTCAGGATGCCATCCTGGGTAGAATTTCACCGGAGAAGGCGCTCAATGACCCGGCGCAGGAGATCAACAGCATTCTGGCAAGCGGGCAATAACTCCTCGATGGGGATGAAAGAAAGATCAGGGCGGGGCCAGCCTCGCCCCTACAAAATAGTACGATAGACTCTCTGGACACTCCTGTAGGGGCGCCCTGGCGGGCGCCCTGGAGACCATGAGGGACTTTCCTCCCCGCAGCTATGAGCGATAGATAATCAGGAGAACGGTTATGGCGGATATTCCACTGCCGAGATCAATGACGCGCGCGCTCCCGCCACTGGCGAGGGTCGGGCGCTTTTTCAAAAATTATGGCTGGGGCTATGCGTTTATCTTCCCCAGCATGGTTGTTTTTAGCATCTTTATCCTGATCCCGGTGTTCTGGGCGCTGCTGATCTCCTTTCAGAGCAATGACTTTGCCGTCACCACCTGGGTTGGTTTCCGCAACTATGTGCTGGCCTTTACAACGCAGAGCGGCATTTTTGTCCAGGCCATCAAGAACACGTTGTACTACACAGTTCTGACAGTAACGGGCAACGTGCTGGTCGCGCTTATTCTGGCCGGCCTGATCCAGGGTCGCAACAAATATGTGAAAACCTTCTTCCTGGCAGCTTTCTACCTGCCCGCTGTCACCAGCACGGTCATTCTGGCAATTACCTGGAAATGGATCTACAACTCTGAGAGCGGACTGCTGAACTACCTGCTCAGCCTGTTCCATATTGGCGCTGTGCGCTGGCTCTCCGACCCGAATATCGTGCTCAACAGCATCACGCTCTCGACTATTCTGACGGTTCCGGCTACCGGTGTGGTGCTTTTTAACGCGGCTATGGGCAGCATCCCGACCGAATTTTATGAAGCCGCCGTGATTGACGGCGCGGGGCCGATCCGGCGCTGGTGGTCCATCACGCTGCCACTGATCAAATCGACAATTCTGTATATTGTGGTACTGTACACGATTGCCAGCTTTGAAGTTTTCGAGAAAGTCTTTATTATGACGCCGGCGGGCGTGAGCGATAGCGCCGAGGTAATTGTAAAGCAGATTTACGAGAACGGCTTTCAGCAATTTCGCTACGGTGTGGCGGCGGCGCAGGCTTTCATTCTCTTCCTGATGATCGCGTCGGTCGCAGTGGTGCAGTTTCGCTTCTTACGCAGCGATGTGGAGTATTAACTATTAGCTCGCAGTAAGAATGTTTCTCTGGAAATCAATCGAAAAGGCTTGAGTTATGGCAACAATCACTATGGAGCGCGAACCTGAAAAAACAGCAGTTCGCCTGCCGGGTCGAAAACGCTGGACGAGCATCATCCTCTGGATGTTCCTGATCCTTGCGACCTGTTTTTCGCTATGGCCGATGTACTGGCTGTTTGTCACGGCACTCACCCCGACAACTTTCGCCATCAAGACGCCGCCGGACATCATCCCCATCCACGCCAGCCTGTCCAACGTGCAGCGCCTGCTCACCCAGGCGTCGGATTACGGGACGTGGGCGCTGAATAGCCTGCTGGTTGCTTCGAGCATCACCGCTTTTCATATTGTCTTCGATACGCTGGCGGGTTACGCTTTTGCCAAGAAACGGTTTCCGGGGCGCAACTTCCTGTTCTGGATCATCATTAGCACAATGATGGTACCAAGCTATGTGACGTTAATCCCGCTCTATATCGTGGCGCAGAATCTACACCTGATCAATACACTGTGGGCGGTTATTCTGCCAGGTTTTGCCAGCGTATTCGGCATCTTTCTCATGCGCCAGTACATTCAGACGTTGCCATCCGAATTGCTGGACGCTGCACGCATTGATGGCTGTGGAGAGCTGGGTGTGTTCCGCCATGTGATCATGCCCATGTCGAAGCCAGCAATAGGCGCGCTGGCGATTTTCACGTTTGTGCGCAACTGGAACGACTTTTTCTGGCCCTTGATTGTGTTGCAGAACAGCAGCAAGTACACCCTGCCGGTAGGAGTAGCAGGCTTACAAGGAGAGTTTACCATCGACTACGGCCTCATCTTTGCCGGGGCGGCGCTGGCAGCTCTGCCAATGATCGTGTTCTTCCTGATCTTTCAACGCTACTTCCTCAGCGGTGTGCGTATGGGCGCAATCAAAGGCTGAGAGCGAGCAAGCTATGCTCTCTCTGCTCTCGCTCCTCCGGTTATTTTCTGAGCAAAACGGCGTGAACGTGGAAAAGGGGAAGTTTTGATCAGCAGCGTACAGAGCAGAAAGAGAATGGCTGCCAGCGCCAGCGAGACGATACTGTACGCCTGCCAGGGCGTAAGGCTGATCTGGCCCAGAGTATAAGGGAGGTTGCCGACATAACTGTAGCCGGGGACGCCCAGGCCATAATAGCTGCCGGAGCTGGGATAGTAGTTCGCTGCGCTGCTGGAAGGATAGGTGCTGTTGAGAGATGTGATGGGATTCCAGAGGTAGAGCAGGTGTGTACGATTCGGGTAGAGCTGGAACCAGCGGTTCATGCCGAAAATTGAGATGATAAACGTGGCAATGATTGGCAACGCAACCCAGAGCAGGCAGGCCGTGTAGGCGACGGCAGTCGAGACAGAAGGACGAGGAAAAACAATAGAGCAGAACAGGCTGAATGTGCCAACGAGCAATATGGTGATGACATAGATGATGAGAGCATTCAAGATGTGTGAGGGCGCGACGCCACCGAAGAAGAAGACAAGGCTGAACAGAGGTGCGGAAGCCGCGACAAGAAGCAGAGCGTTGGCAAGCCCGGCCAGCAGTTTACCGGCTACCAGCGAAAAAGATGAAAGCCGTGAGCAGAGCAGCAGATCAAATGTCTGGCGCTCTTTTTCTCCGTTGACTGCCGTAACAGTGAAGGCCGGCGCGATGAAGATGATGAGGAACATCTGGAGCTGTGAAAGGAGCAGGTAGAGATTGAGTCCGATCTGGCTGAGGTTACCCGGCCCATTACTGCCAGGATTGCTCGTTCCACCGATTGCCACCCAGCCTAACAGACCCATGAATAGCAGGTACGCGATGATGACCCACATCGTGCGTTCGCGCCGCAGTCGCAGGCGCATTTCTTTTGTAAGCAGTGCCAGGAAGGTCATGGTAAGATTCCCCGTTCTGGTTGTCACTAATCATACTCTACCAGGATGTTGACCCATCCTCTAAAAAGTTTTCTGAGTTACTATATTATAGCATCTTGTATCAAATCAGTTTAGAGCAAAAAAAGGGAGGTCCAGGGGAGCTTTGCCCCCCTGGCGGGGTTTGGGGTGTCCCCCATTGGCGTGAACTGAAGGGAAAAGGGGTCCCAGGGGAGCTTTGCCCCCTGGCGGGGTTTGGGGTGTCCCCAAAAACTCTTTTTCCTCCTTTTCTTTGAGAGAGATGGGAGTGAGGAAAGCTGAAAAGCTCTGAGAAACAGTGAGAAACACCGGTGAGAATCGCTGAAAAATCAGTTATAATATGAGGCAGTTGTGCTATGAAAGTGTGAAAGGTCAAACTACATGTCACTATTTTTCCGGCGCTTCATACCGCTGATCATTATACTCTTTCTTCTTGCTGCCTGTACTGCACCCGCAGGGAATGGTAATGCCAGTCAGAAGGCTACAGCTCCCGGTGTAGCATCGGCAACTGCTGCCGCGACACCATCAACTGGCACAGCATCCGATGTTTGCCCGGCTCCGCTCCAGCGCGCCCGCAACTGTCTTACGCCGCATGCTATGCGTGTCGCTTACGGCGTCCAGTCTTTAATAGAGAAGGGATTTACCGGCAAAGGGCAGACAGTGATCGACATTGTTTCTTTTGGCAGTCCCACGCTTAAGCAGGACATGGAGTATTACAACAAAATCATGGGCTTGCCACCGGTAGACTTGGAGGTCATCTCTCCTTTAAAAGTACCGGAATATGATCCGAACCACGATAAAGGCGGCTGGGCTGCCGAAACCACGCTGGACGTGCAGATCATCCATGCCATTGCGCCCGATGCGAAAATTGTCGTGCTGACCAGTCCCGTTGCCGAGACCGAAGGAACCATTGGCCTGCCCGAATTTCGCCAGCTCATCCAGTATGCCATTGACCATAAACTCGGCACTATCTTCTCTCAGAGCTGGGGAGCATCGGAGTTGACATTACAGGATCAGGCAGGCCAGCAGGAATTGCAGAAATGGAACGATCTGCTCCAGAAAGCTACCACACAGCAGGGGATGACGTTCTTCTCCTCTTCAGGTGATCACGGCGCAACCGACTACGCTGACCTGGAAGCAAAAAAGATCGCCAGCGTACCCACTACCAGTTTTGCCTGTGATTCCCCCTGGGTGACTGCCGTCGGCGGTACAACGCTGATCTCACCGACCAGGAATCTCAGGGAAACGGCCTGGGACGGCAGCGGCGGCGGATTCAGTCGCTTCTACCAGACGCCCGACTACCAGAAATTGCTCCCCGCTTCCGTGCAGCAGCAGTTGAGCAACCGGCGCGGTGTGCCAGACGTCTCAGCCGTAGCCGATCCTCGTACGGGCCTGGCGATGTACCAGGATGGGCAGTGGGGACTTGCCGGCGGCACCAGCGCCAGTGCGCCACTCTGGGCGGGCCTGATGGCGATTGCGAATCAGATGGCCGGGCGTCCTCTTGGCTTCATCAATCCCGCGCTCTACAAAATCGCTACTTCGAGCAAGTACACGCAGGATTTCCGCGACATCACAGTGGGCAACAACACGAATACCGACGGGGGAACAACCGTTGCAGGCTATCCTGCCGTGACAGGCTGGGACCCCGTGACGGGTCTGGGTGCGCCCATCGCCGATAAGCTCATTCCCGATTTGATTGCAATGACGAAGTGATCTCTATATCAGTCCCCGGCTCACGCAGAGTTCTGCATTGAGGATTGAGCCGCCGGCGGCGCCGCGAATCGTGTTATGGCCGAGCAGCACAAATTTGTAGCTGAGAATGGGACAGCGGCGCAGTCTACCGAGCGTGACCGTCATGCCTTTACCAGCGTCGCGGTCACGCAGCGTCTGGGGACGATCCGCCTCGTGCCTGTAGATAAGCGCATGTTCCGGCGCGCCTGGCAGGCTGAGCTGCTGCGGCTCAGGCACAAAGCTCTCCCACGCAGCAATGATCTCCTCAGCAGTGGCCTCGCGTTCCAGCTCGACGCTGACACATTCCAGGTGTCCCTCGCGTGTAGCGACGCGGTTACAGTGCGCGCTCACCGTCAGCGGCGCATCAACGAAGCCGTGTCCTTCTTCCCATGTCCCAAGCATCTTGCGTGTCTCGCTCTCAACTTTTGCTTCTTCGCCGCCAATATAAGGAATAACGTTGTCGAGTATATCGTAAGACGGCACGCCCGGATAGCCGGCGCCGGAAATAGCCTGGAAGGTTGTTACCAGTACCTTACGTACGCCAAAGGCCAGTTGCAGCGGCTTGAGCGCCATCACCAGCGGAGTCGCCGAACAGTTGGCGTTTGTCACAATGCAGCCAGACCAGCCGCGTGTCCTGCGCTGCTGCACAATAGCAGCGGCATGATCGGCGTTGACTTCGGGGATCAGCAAAGGAACGTCAGGAGCCATGCGATGGTTTTTCGCATTGCTGAAAACGGCAACGCCGGCGCGGGCAAATGCCAGTTCGATCTCTCCGGCAACCTCAGCCGGTAAGGCAGAAAAGACAATTTTCACGCCGGGCAGCGCCTCAGGCGTACAGGCAACGACGGGCTGAGTAGCTACCTGAGCGGGCATCTCCCCTGCCAGGCGCCAGGTCGTCACCTCGCCGTAAGCTCTACCGCCATGCCGTTCTGAGGCTGCCAGCGCCACCAGATCAAACCAGGGATGGCCCTGCAACAGTTCGATGAAACGCTGGCCGACCATGCCGGTTGCTCCAAGCACTGCCACAGGAATGCGCGCTTGTATCGACATAACTGCTTGCTCCTCTTATGCTTCGCGCCGCTGCACTTCTTTTCCTGCCGCAAAGTGGCGCACCAGCGGGATCACCGGCGCAATCAGATCACGGTGCAGGCAGCGCAGAGCGCGTTCACTGTCGCGGTCCTCGACGATCAATGTGATGCCTTGCTCGGATGCCCCCTCGGAAATCACCGGAATACGTTCGCGCGCCAGAGCTGTGGTAGCGCGGGCCGGACTCATAGGATCGGAGGTAAAGCCGGAACCGATACAGGCACAGGCGGCCAGCCCTCTGCGGCAGCGCACTGCCCAGTTCTCCAGATCGCTCTGCAAGAGAGCGATCACCGAATCGGCGGCCTGCTCTTCGACAAGGAACGAGAGATGATGACCGGATGAGGAACAAATGGCGACAGGAGCGGCTCCGGCGCGAGCAGCCAGGGCAAAGACCTGTCCTGCGTTCTCCGGTGCGCCAAACAGGTCGGTACTCTCGACGGTGATCAGCGCCAGGTGGCGCCGGATCGTGATGGCCGTCGCCCCGCTCAGCCCGTTTTCCACCGGGCCAACGACGGTTCCGCGAATATGAGGCCGGAAGCTATTACGTACACGCACAGGAATATTGCGCGGGGCAATGGGAATGAGCGTGCGCGGATGCAACACCTTTGCACCAAACCAGGAGAGGCGCGCCGCCTCAGCATAGGAGAGATTCGGCAAAAGGCGCGCATTCGCCACCAGGCGCGGGTCAGCCGTAAGCACTCCGTCTACATCGGTATAGATGGAAACTTCAACGCAATCCAGTGCCGCACCGATCACCGTCGCCGAATAATCCGAACCGTTGCGTCCGAGTGTAATGGCAAAGCCGGTAATCGTGCGTCCAATAAAGCCAGCCGCGACCGGCACAATCCGACGCTCGACCAGCGGGACAACAAGTGCATGTGCATTGTGCCTCGTCTGCTCGGTCAGCGGTTCGGCGCCCACAACAACACCAAAGGGTAGTCCCGGCTGAGGTTGAGGATGAGAAGTAATGATGATCTCCTGTTTTATGGCCTCTGCCTCGATGCCAAGATCACGAATCGCCGCTGTCACCAGACGGATCGAGAGCCGCTCGCCCCAGGCGGCAACTGCGGCAGTCGGCAGCGCAACATCCTGTCTCTGCTTGACTGCCTCATGCAGCGCGGCGACATCATCGGCCAGGCCACACAGCGCCGTTTCCAGCTCGTCGTGCAGCTCAGATCGCCTCACCGCATCGTTAATGGCTTTCTCACAGGCCGCGAAATGTTTCTGTCGCAGCGCCTGCAATTCTCGCCCGGCAGCTTCATACTCTCCCATGCAAGTATAACGGGCAATGCGCAACAACTGGTCGGTCACTCCCGACATGGCCGAAACCACAATAACCGGGAACGTCGCATCACTCTCATGCAGCACTTGCGCGACGATGTGTGCAACGTTACGGATACGTTCACCATTGCCAACAGAAGTTCCACCGAATTTGAGGACGCTGATTGCCTGTTCCATTGACTGACTCATTTCACTACTATCGAAATTGTGCGATGAGAAGATGTTCTTGCCACAAGGAGCATCCTCTCACCGCGCTGATTACACAACAAACAAGAAAAGTGTCAAACGTTGAGCGGCGCTCCCGCCTCGGAGACCGCAGCTTTCAGTGCCTGGTCCAGATCCTCGATCAGATCTTCTATCGTCTCTAAACCGACTGAGAGACGGATGAAATCAGGCGTGACCCCGGTCTCGAATTGCTCTTCCTCGGTCAACTGTGAATGCGTCGTGCTAGCGGGATGGATGATCAGCGATTTTGCGTCGCCGACGTTTGCCAGGTGGGAGAAGAGTTCGATATGCCGGATCAACTGCCGACTCGCCCCCTCCTCCCA
>JADBKA010000397.1 GCA_014896635.1 Ktedonobacteraceae bacterium | reverse complement strand
GGTATCCGTTATATGGATAATGCCGACTACCTCTCGCCAATGCTGAACGAAACGGCATATGTGGGAGCAGTTGAGCAATTGATGGGAATTGAGCCGCCGCGACGCGCGCAATATATTCGCTTGCTGACAAACGAATTGCAGCGTATCGCCAGCCACCTCGTTGGTATTGGCACCTACGGCCTGGACCTGGGTGCGTTTACGCCGGTGCTCTGGACGTTCCGTGACCGCGAGGGTATTCTGTCGCTCTTTGAGGCTCTGGGCGGCAGTCGTTTCAATGTCAACTACCTGCGTGTCGGCGGCGTCCTGCACGATTTCCCTAAAGGCTGGTTGAAGGAATGTGAAGCGTTTCTGGACCAGCTTGAGAAGAATATGAAAGAGTTGCACGAGCTGCTGACGGGCAACGAGATCTTTGAGGCGCGCACGCAGGGAGTGGGCTACATTGACCCACAGCAGGCTATCGCGTATGGATTGACAGGCCCGATGTTGCGCGCCAGTGGCGTGAACTGGGATCTGCGTGCGAACAGGCCATACATGGCTTATCGAGAGGTGCCGGTCAATGTGCAGGTGCGCCAGGAAGGCGATTGTTTCGCCCGCTACATGGTGCGCATGCAGGAGATCGACGAGAGCATTCGTCTCTGTCGCGTCGCCCTTGACCAGTTGCCTGGAGGTCCTATCTCGACGCGCACACCTATCGCCCTGCGTCCACCGAGAGGTGAGACCTACTTTGCTATCGAGAGCAGTAAAGGCGAGCTGGG
Source organism: Ktedonobacteraceae bacterium (assembly GCA_014896635.1). The sequence continues at coordinate 1,824 of JADBKA010000397.1, read as the reverse complement.
AGTGTACTTCATCAGCGATGGCAGCGAGTATCCCTGGCGGGCCAAACTACGAGGTCCTTCTTTCGTCAATCTGCAAATTCTCCCCGAGTTGCTGCGTGGCCATAAGATGAGCGATGTGATTGCGATTATGGGGAGTATTGATATCGTGCTGGGCGAGGTTGACAGATGATGACAGGGAAAGCCTGTGTGCGCATCAACTGGCGAATGAGCGGGCCTGCGTCTGCAAGGCCGCTCATTCATGCTCAGGTAAGCGGAGTTATAGCATGTCTACAGTTGTATTAGCTGATACGCCCTGGTGGTTGTGGGCGCAGCAGTTATGGAATAGTATCCTTACGTGGGATTTTTTGCAGTTTGTTGTCGCGTTTCTCTCTTTCTTTGGCTTTGTCCTGACCAGCGCTGTAATCCTGATTCTGGTTGAGCGGAAGGTTATGGGCTGGATGCAGGATCGTGTCGGGCCGGTACATACCGGTCCCTGGGGTCTGCTCCAGACGGTAGCCGATGTCGGCAAGCTGTTGCTAAAAGAAGATATTCATGTCAAAGGGAGCGACAAAGCGATTTTCTTGCTGGCACCTTCGGTATTTTTAGCTCCCGTGATTGCAAGCTTCGCGGTGCTACCGTTCTCGCCTTACCTGGGTATTCCTGGAACCGCGCTGGCGACCGGCATTGTCTATCTACTGGCGATGAGTTCGCTTGATGTGGTTGGCGTGATCATGGCGGGCTGGGGGTCCAACAACAAATATTCGCTGATTGGCGGCCTGCGCTCCGCTGCTCAGATGATCTCGTACGAATTGCCGCTGATGCTCTCGCTGGTCGGTGTCATTATGCTAACCAGCGCGCTGGCCGGCAAACCCGGCTATGGCGGGACGGATGGCCTCGGCAGCATTGCGTTGCGCGAGATCATGGATTTCCAGAACGTCTGGCATAAAACGGGTAATCCCGTGCTGGATTTCCTCTTCCAGGGATTCACGCCCTGGTCCTGGTTCTTCCTGATTCAGCCGTTGATGCTGGTGATCTACTATACCTGTGGCCTGGCTGAGACGAATCGCTCGCCGTTTGATCTGCCGGAAGCTGAATCGGAACTGGTGGCCGGCTATCTCACCGAATATAGCGGGATGCGCTGGGCACTTTTCTACCTGGGCGAATATGCCAACATGACCATCGTCTCTGCCATTACTACCTACTTTTTCCTGGGTGGCTTCTCCGGTCCCGGTGTCGCTTATCTGACCGGCCTCGGTTCGCCAGGGTGGGGCTTTGCCGGCAATATGCTGGCGCTGATTTACTTTGTGCTCAAAGTCTACTTGCTCTGTAATGTCTTCATCTGGGTGCGCACGACGCTGCCACGTCTTCGTGCCGATCAGTTGATGCAGTTCGCCTGGCTGATTCTAATGCCGATAACGCTGGGCAATATCATCCTGACCGGTCTCCTGGGCCTGCTCATCCAGTCACCACTGGTGCTGCTGATTGTGCTGGCTGTAATCAACTGGCTGGCGCTGGCCGGATTCGTCTGGCTGGTGAGCCGTGTGACGGTAGCATCAACGCGCAAGGCGATGGCGCCGGTGATTCGCGCTCAACGCCGTGCTGCTTCGGTTCCTACCGTTACTGCGCTGCCGCTGCGCGATGGTGTGCCGGCCCGCGTGCAGGAATTGCCCGAACGCACGGGCGTGGCGAGCGGTAAGCAATAGTGATCGAATGGGGGGCCCCATTCGCGTTAACTTAAGAGGGCATTCCTTCTCTCTCAAAAGAGAAAAAACAGGAAAAAAGGATTTTTCGGGGACACCCCGAACCCCGCCAGGGGGGCAAAGCCCCCCTGGACCCTCCCTTTCT
>JADBKA010000396.1 GCA_014896635.1 Ktedonobacteraceae bacterium | reverse complement strand
AGATACTATGTAGCAGCGTATCGTAATGATTCTGTCTGAAAAATGTAATCAAAGAATCGGTTCTGGAATATTTCAACGGAGGAGAACTTGCATGCGGGATATTGCCCCCGAAGTTGTATCTATGGCAGAGGCGTGCCTCGGTGGTTTGCAGGGACGGTCAGCACTGTTGATCGGACCGCGCGAACAGCGTTCTTTCTACATGCCCTTGCTGCAACGCGCACAGATGAAACATATTTATGAAGAAGACACGCCGGAACGGCTCCCTCATCTCCTTCCGTATGTCCAGTTACTTATCAGTATGCCCGACTCTGGCACAACGCCGGAGTTCTTGAATATGCGAACCACTTCGGGGAAAACGGCGCCACGCCTGACGGCGGCCAGTATTGCGAAAGGATGCGTGGGGAGGCGCAGCCCATTGTTAATCTTTGACCTGGCGATTCCCCCGTCCGTAGAAGAGCTGGCCGGCCTGCTGCCAGCCGTTTGTCTCTACACGCCTGCCGATCTGCACAACATTCTCTCCAGAGCCAGCAGGTCACAGGCCAGGGCTTCCTGATGAAGTATGGTATACTCGAAACAGGGGAGGGATCTGTCAGGATGACAGAGAGACCGGGGAGAGGTCGCCTCTGCGCCTGCCAGTAAGGAAATTCCATGGAAGTCATAAAGATATCGCCCAGAGGCTACTGCTATGGCGTCGTCGATGCGTTGCAGATAGCCCGTCAGGCAGTAAAAGACCCGGCCCTGCCGCGTCCTATCTACATCATCGGCCAGATCATTCACAACCGCCATGCCATCAATGAACTGGCGAACATGGGCATCATCACGCTGGATGGGCCGGACCGCGCGTCGATTCTGGCGCAGGTTAAAGAAGGAACGGTGATCTTTACAGCGCACGGCGTCTCGCCGCAGGTCAAGCGCCGCGCCCAGGAACGTGGCCTGCACGTCATTGATGCCACCTGTCCCGATGTGACCGCTACGCACGACCTTGTGCGCGACCTGGTGACGCGAGGGTATTATATCATCTACATCGGTAAGAAAGGGCATCCCGAACCTGAAGGAGTCATGGGCGAAATTCCAGGTCATGTCAGCCTGGTGGAGACAGAGGCCGATGTGGATGAATTACAACTGACGCCTGAACAGGAGGAGAAAATCGCCGTCTCTACCCAGACCACGCTCTCTAAATGGGATACGCAGCGCGTCATCCAGTATATCAAAAGACGCTATCCACATGCCGAAGTCCATATTGACATCTGTGCCGCCACGCAGAAGCGGCAGGAGGCCGTAGCCGAGCAGGCTAGAGGCGCGGATCTTACCATTGTGGTCGGCGACCCTCGCAGCAACAATACGAACCGCCTGGTGCAGGTATCTGAAGAACTGGCAGGCGTGCCGGCTGTGCGTATCGAGGATCTGTCGCAACTCGATACAACCTGGCTCAAGGGAAAAAAGCGTGTCGCCGTCACCGCAGGCGCGTCAACGCCGAGCCAGCTCACGCGAGAAGTGATTCGTTTCCTCGAACAATACCAGCCCGAAGCCGAAGAAGCAAGAAAAGCGTGAGAGCCACTCTGAAGCACATTGTGCTGTTCAAGATGGCCTACCCGGGCCGGCATGTTTTGACAAGCTGCATCGCCTCGTTGTAAGCATCGAGCCTGGTCAATGTAACGATCTGGTAAAAGATGGCGTGCCGCAGCAGATTGCAGCGAAACTCGTCATCCTCTTTGCTCTGGCCGTTCTTCTGGCGTTGTTGCAGCTTTTTCAATTTCAGCACAAAAGAAGCCAGGCGCAGCAACTCAAAGTTGCGGATCTGCTCGACCGTCTCCAGGCGACCAGCAACCGGCAGCGTGGGGAAAAGCTCTCCTCGTCTCCTGAAATCGGACTGCATTGCGCTCCTGTCTGGATCAAGGGTCATGCTTTGCCCCCCTTCTGCTGACCAGCTCGCGTAGAGAGCTTGCGCTGCTATGTTCACGTTCATTAATTTACTATTATCTTCTCTTGATCGGAAGCAATCGAGTGAAGAAGAGGGGAAAGGTTGCTGTCGTGCGCCAGTATGCGCCCGCTCTTTTTGTTGGAGGAGTCCAACACCGCCGGAGCAGATGTGGTTAAAGCATAAAAAACTGCTCGACAGTCACAGCCAGGCCAGGCAGAAGACGAGAGGGAATTGCGCTCTCCCCCTGAAAAATTCCAAGCGAACGATAGGAGGTGCTTTCCAGCACGAACACCTGAACCGTTTTCGTATCAGGACTCACTACCCAATACTCCGGCACAGCAGACCGCGCATAAGCATCAAGCTTCTCACGCAAATCCCGTACCAGAGAACTAGGAGATACCACCTCGATGACCAGATCGGGCGCTCCCACCACACAGATATCTGTCACCCGATCTAAATGTTCATTCAGCACCACCAGCACATCAGGCTGAACAACCGTCTTTGCATCAAGCTGCACATCCAGCGGAGCCGGATACACCTTTCCCCTACCAGACAACTGAACATGAGCAAGCAAGTGATACAAGATCAACGCTGCAACGCTCTGATGTTCTGGACTCGGCGCAGGCGTCATATACAACACCCCATTCACAACTTCATAGCGCCG
>JADBKA010000395.1 GCA_014896635.1 Ktedonobacteraceae bacterium | reverse complement strand
TGAACGGATTAAGGAAACACCGTCTGACTGGCATCCTGGCCGAGGGCGGAGGCTTCCAGCATTTGTAGGCCCTCTAAAGCTGCACTCAACAGGCCGAGGCCAAGCGTACCGGCGGCGACCAGGCGCACGGCGCGGCGACGATTGAACTGGAGCGAACTGAGGCGCTCTATTGTTTCCTGTTGCTGCTGCATGATCTTGACTTCACTACGAATTGCTGCCTGCAAACGTTGTTCCAGCCCTTGCGGGGCCGATGCAGTATGACCATAGTGGCGTAGCAACAGGGTGTCGATAGAATCATTCTGCATATGTACTCCGTGATCTATCGAGAAACCTTCACGCGGCTACCGATTGCTCTGGAGCAGCGGACGCGCATGGATAAGGGTGCGGCGCGAGATCGGTTTTTCAGGTGCATCGGTCTGTGATGTCTGTCCTGCCGGATCAGGTGCTGACTCCTCGAAGACTGTTTCGCCGCTCTCCTGCGTATAAGCCTGTTGAAACTGCTTGCGCGCGCGGGCGATGCGCTGGCGGACGGCAGGCTCTTTCAGATCGAGCATCTGCGCGATCTCGGCGGAGGAGAGGCCACCGACGACCGAGAGGAGCAGGCAGATGCGCAATGGTTCTGGCAATGCTGCCAGCGCGCGTCGAACCGCGTCCCGTTCGGCAATCATCTCGGCGGGATCGCTCGTCTCGCTATTGCCATAGCCAACAGGCTGGACAGCGGCGGGGCGTTCCTGCCAACTGAGAGGTGTGCCCTGTTTCTCCGGCTTCGTCTCGTCATCGCGCTCTGTGTGCAGGCGCGAGAAAGGGATGAAGCGGAACAGCATGCGTCGTCGTTGCTGCATATGGACTGTATTCAGAGCGATACGCAAGAGCCACGCTTTGGCATGAAACTGTGAACCACTCGCGGAGCGTGCAGCATTTATGCCTTTCAATGCATGCAGAAAGGTTTCTTGTGTTAGCTCCTGGCTCTCTTCCCAGTCACCGATCATGCCATAGATGGTGTGGAAAACCAGCTTGCCATATTCTTGGGCGAGTGCTTCAACCGTTTGAGATGCTGGTGTTTGCTTCACCGGAACTCTCTTTGCCTTCACGTGATCTGGTATTGCGACTCTCAATACCAGACTATAGTAACAGAGATGCATGGGGATAGCAATTTGTGACAAGAACGGGAGGAAATTGCACGCTCCTGGAAAAACTTCTCCGACAAATCTGTGCGGTGAGCGCAAACTCGTCGGAGAAGCCAGCACGAGGGCTATTGCAGATGCTCTTCGATATAATCCTGGGCTTCCTGCACAGTTGTAATCTTCTCTGCATCCTCGTCAGAGATTTGCAGTTTAAATTCTTCTTCCAGCGACATGATTAGCTCTACCAGGTCGAGAGAGTCGGCGTTGAGGTCCTCGACGAAGGAGGCGCTGGGAACGACTTCGCTCTCATCGACACCGAGCTGATCGACAATGATCTTTTTAAGTCGCTCAAAAATGTCCTGATTAGCCATTAGGATTTCACCTCACTTTCCGCTTGAGAGATAGATTGCTGCTGTGCCCGATTAAATATGGTACCCAGAACGCCATTGACGAAACGGCTGGAGGTATCGCTGCCAAACATCTTTGCCAGTTCCACGGCCTCGTTGATGGCGGCCTTGGCCGGTACCGTATTATTGAACAGAATCTCGTAAATTGCAAGCCTCAGAATGTTTTTATCGATGCGAGCCATCTGTTGCAGCGGCCATTCACGGGCCGCGCTCTGGATGTGAGCGTCGATCTGTGTGAGATGCTCGCAAGTGCCGAGAACCAGCTCCTGAGCATATTCCACCACTTTTGGTTGCAGATGGCGTTCTTCGGCATGGCGCTGCAAGACCTCTAGGGGGGCATGGCGAGCGGTATCATATTCATAGAGTGTTTGCAGTGCGACCATTCGCGCCTGTCTGCGTATCCCTGGCATGGTATCCTCGAATAGTGTTTCTTTGTCCTGTTCTTCTACATCGTGTACCAACGATCAGGGTCGGTTGCAACCCTGCTAGCTGTTACACGCTTTTTGCCCGCGCGCGGATGCCACAGAACAGCGTGTGAGCATGTGACTTACGCATATTATGCAACATCCTGAATATAGACGTTGACTTCATTGACCTGCATGCCGACGATCTCTTCAATCGCTGCCGCCACCTCTTCCTGCACGGCACTCCCAACGGCGACGATATCTGAACCGGCGGTGACGATAAGGTAAAGGTCTGCTGAGACAGTATTATCTTTGATAGTAAGGGCTACCCCCTGGCGCGGAAGTTCGCGTCCCAGTAGGCGCGACCACGAAGCATTGCCTTGTGCCACACGTGCGACACCGGGAACCTGCAAGGCAGTGCTAATCACTATCGTTGCCAATACCTGACGGGCGACGCGCACTACGCCCGGCACTTCTACGGCCATGTATACCCTCCTGTCACAGAAACGCTTCAACGCCATCTTTTTTCGCCGGTCAGAGGATGGCTTACCATGAAACCCACCAGGGGTCTCACTACATGTTACATGTACGGCTTGCGATCATCCTGCGCTCTTACCTTCATTATACGTTACGGATTAACCCCATTTCACCGATTAGCCCTTTCGCCTTCTCGATTT
>JADBKA010000082.1 GCA_014896635.1 Ktedonobacteraceae bacterium | reverse complement strand
CCCGAATCCTGAAAGACGTCGCGGACCTTTCCCATGCCAACGCGATGGACCACCTGGCCATCACTGTCATAGACGGCCATGCCGGCGCTCTCTTGCCCACGATGCTGTAATGCAGTGAGCGCGAGCGTCAGATAACGCCGCACATCCAGGCTATTCTCCCGCCCCGGTGCGTAAATACCCACAACACCGCAGGCATCGCGTAGCCGTTCCATCCCTATGCTCCTCTCTGAGAGACGCTGTGTCATCGTGACAGTGACAGGCTAATGATTGACCTGCAACCTGCGGGTCAGATCAGCCACCAGGGCGTAGCGGTCCGCGACCTGCTGCAAGTCGGCCTCTGTCACGTCTTTTAGATTGCGATAGACCTGTTTATCAAGCATGCGCCTTTTGTCGCCGCCGGGCCAGAGCCGCCAGCTATCGTTGTCGATAACGTCAGCAACCAGGAGTTTGCCGTCCCGGTCGCGCCCGAACTCGATTTTCAGATCGACAAGCGTAACATCCAGACTGGCCCAGGCTCTTTCGAGCACCTCGAAGACGCGGCGACCCTGCGCCGCCATCCAGTCGATTTCCGGTTCGCCGGCCAGCCCGGCAATGATAATATCATCCTTCCAGATCTGGGGATCGTGGCGCGCGTCGTCTTTAAGAAAAGTCTCGACGAGCACAGGATCGAAGCGCGTTCCCTCGATCACCTCTGGATGGCGTTTGAGGTAGGAGCCGGTGGCGATGCGACGCATGACCTGCTCGATAGGCAGCATCGCGCAGCGGCGCACCAGCAGCGTGCGGTCATCGATCTGCTCAACAAAATGGGTGGCGATTCCTTCTTCGTTCAAGAGACGAAAAACGTTGGCGGTGGTGATAGTGCTCCAACGCCCTTTGCCGGCCAGATCGTCACGACGTGTGCCATCGCCTGCCGTAATCTGGTCTTTACTGACCATGTAGACCAGCGCGTCATCATCAGGATGAGCATAAATTTGCTTTGTCTTGCCCTCGGCTAGCAAAGGACCGAAAGTGCGAGGCATTTTCATCGCAAGATTACTCCTTCTCCTTCTTCAATCTGACCGATTGTGAGCAGTTCTGGCAGAACGCAACGGGCCTCCAGCGCCGTTTTAGGTGAGAGCACAAGCACCATGCCGATGCCCATGTTCAGGGTGCGATATTGCTCGCGGCGCGGGATGCCACCCAGACGCGCAATGAGCTGGAAGAGCGGCGGAACGCGCCAGGCCCTGGTATCAATCACGGCTCGCAACCCCTGCGGGAGAATGCGGGCAATATTGCCTTCAAAACTGCCGCCGGTGATATGCGCCATTCCTTTAATAAAACGTTCGCGGTCCGCCAGATAGTGACGCAACTGGTCGATTTCGCGTAGATAGCAGCGATGAGGGCGCAGCAGCGCGTCAACCAGCGGCTCTCCCAGTTCGGGGAAGTAGGTATCGAGCGCGTAAGGCGCGAACACACGCCGGGCCAGGGAGTAGCCGTTGGTATGCAGACCGTTTGAGGGCAGGCCCAGGATGATATCGTCGGCGCGAATCGCGGAGCCATTCACAATGTCATTCTGCTCCACAATGCCTACCATCGTACCCGCCAGGTCGAACGCTCCGGGCGCGTAGACGTCGGGCATCTCCGCCGTCTCGCCTCCAAGCAGCGCACACCCTACCTCCTGACACGCTCTGGCAATACCCTGCACGATGGTGGCGACCTGCACCGGGTCCAGCTTATGCACGGCGATATAATCCATGAAGAACAGCGGTTTGCCACCTTGCACAAGCAGATCGTTGACACAGTGGTTCACAATGTCGTAGCCGATGGTGTCAAAACGCCCGACCTGGGCGGCCAGCAGCGTCTTTGTACCCACGCCATCGGTTGTAGCGAGCAGAGCCGGCTGGTGCATTTTCTGGATCTGGCCGGCGCTGAACGCTCCGGCAAACGCGCCGACGCCGGCCAGCACTTCCGGTCCATGCGTCGCGCGGATGGCCTTCTGCATCAGGCGCACCGCCTGCTCTCCGGCGTCAATATTGACGCCGCTGGCGGCATAAGTCATGCCCTGACCTTGCCCCTGGTTCTGGCCTGAATGGGACTGCGATGCCGGATCGGGCGTGTGTGAGGGACCATGAGTGAATTGCAGCGCATATTCAAAGGCATTGCGGAAGATCAGCAGGCCATCCCCCTGCCCGTTTGCCATCGCGCGGCGCTGCGGATGATGCAGCGCATTGACATAGCGTTCGGGATGCGGCATCAGACCAAAGACGTTGCCCTGCTCGTTGCAGACGCCGGCAACATTGCCCGCCGACCCATTGGGATTGGCCGGGTAAGGCACATCCTGCGTCTCACCATCGCTCGTGGCATAAACTAGCGGCACCAGCCCCTGCTCCTGAAGCTGTGCGATGTCGCCGCGAAACACGAACTGTCCTTCGCCATGCGCGACGGGCAACTCGATGAGCCGATCAATGCCACGCGTAAAGATGCACGGACCCGGCTGAGCTGCCAGGGTCACCCAGCGACACTCGAACAGCGTTGAGGCATTCGCGGCAAGCGTCGCCTGCATGATCTCCGACTCCTGAGTGGCATCGTCTTCTTGCTGTCCATTCTGCTCTACAAGACCAGGGAGCAGCCCCAGGCGTACCAGTACCTGGAAGCCATTACAGATGCCGAGCACCGGGCGCCCCTCTTCAACAAAGCGGCGCAGTGGCTCCTCCAGGTGGATCGCCAGGTTCTTCGCCAGTAGCGTACCGGCTCCCAGGTCGTCGCCATAGGAAAAGCCGCCGGGGATGACCAGAAAGTGATAGTCCAGCAGTGTTTGCGGAGCTTTGATCAGCTCATTAATATGAATCAGCGACGTATCAAAGCCAACCAGGCGGCAGGCCCGCGCCGTCTCGCGGTCACAGTTAATGCCGGGCGCCCGCAGTACCAGTGCGCGCGTCATACGGTACTCCCCTTCCAGGCTTCTTGTAGCTCAGCCACGCTTAAATTTATCAGTTCCCTGTCATCGTCATAGATAAGAAGGCGCGCAGTATTGGTGACAGTACCAATATACGTCAGATCGCCGGTACCGGCGGCCCGCATATGTTGCTCAAATGCGCCCAGTTGCTCAGGAGTGACCTCGACCAGGAAGCGCGACGCCGATTCGCTAAACAGGCGTACGATACTGGTCGTTGTCGGCTGCATATCCTGCGCATGCTTTACATCAATTGTGGCAACGTTGATGCTTGCTCCAAGCAAACTGGCCAGAGCCATCTCTGCGGCAGCTACCGCCAGCCCGCCTTCTGAGAGATCATGGCAGGCTCGTACCAGTCCGGTGCGGATGGCGGAGCCAAGCGCCTGCATCGTCACTCGCGCGCGCTCGATATGCACCTGTGGTACAGCGGTCGTAGGAAAGAGGTGTACAAACGAATCGGGATCGACGACTTCGGCATAGTGAGATCCGGCCAGTTCGTTATATGTTGCACCGACAAGATAGAGCAGGTTGCCGGGCGTTTTGAGCGACATATCAATAGTCCGCGCCGCATCGTCAATGACACTGACCGCCGAAATCAACAGCGTAGGGATCACGGGCAGGCGTTGCCCGTCAGCCCGGTACTCGTTGTTGAGGCTGTCTTTGCCTGAGATAAACGGCGTGCCAAAGCCGACTGCCGCGTCATAGCAGCCCTTGACGGCCCGTACCAGCATACCCAGTTGTACAGGATCGCCGGGATTGCCCCAGCAGAAGTTATCCAGCAGGGCCGCGCGCGTGATATCACCGCCAACTGCCGTCAGATTGCGCAGCGCCTCATCAACGGCATTGAGCGCCATATGGTACGGATCTATTTTGCCGTAGAGCGGATTGATCCCGTTCGAGAGCACGATGCTTTTCGCTGCCCGCTCTTCGAGCAGAGGACACAGCACAGCGGCATCGCCCGGTCCGTTGCCGGCGCGCCCGACCAGCGGCTTGAGCACTGTCGCGCCCTGCACTTCATGATCGTAGCGCCGCACAATCGCTTCCTTAGAGCCAATAGTCGGATGGCGCAGCAGCGCCAGTAGCGTAGGAGCAAACGATTGGGCAAGGTACGGTGTGTCCTGTTCACTGCCGGATGTGTTTGCTATGCTTGCGACAGGGGATTGCTGCCAGTACGCATCAAGCGTCCGGCGGGGATTGCCTTCGTGCAGGAAGCGCATATCCATGTCGGCGACGGGCTGGCCGCGATAGGTAACGGTCAGGCGCTGATCGCCGGTAAACTGGCCGAGAATGCTGGCCTCAACCTCTTCGATGGCGCAGATTGCCAGCAGTTCGTCAAGATGCTGTGGCGGCACAGCCAGAACCATGCGTTCCTGCGCTTCAGAGAGCCAGATCTCCCAGGGCTTCAATCCCTGGTACTTCAACGGCGCCTTTGCCAGTTCGACGCGCGCGCCTGTAGCAGCTCCCATCTCGCCAATCGCCGATGAGAAGCCGCCCGCACCACAGTCAGTGATGGCATGATAGAGCCGGCGGTCACGCGCCTGGATGATCACATCCGCCACTTTCTTTTCGGTGATCGGCGCACCAATCTGCACGGCAGAGCCAGCCTGTGCGTTGATCTCGCTGCTCATTTCGCCAGAAGAGAAGGTTGCGCCGTGAATGCCATCACGGCCCGTGCGGCCACCGAGTACGACGATCAGGTCGCCCGGCTCAACATGGGCGGGATGGCTGCCATGCGGTAAGATGCCAAGACAGCCACAGAAAACCAGCGGATTGTAAAGATAACCGTCATGATACAGGACAGCTCCGTTGACGGTGGGAATGCCCATCTTATTGCCGTAGTCGCGCACGCCGCTGACGACGCCACTGGCGATACGCGCCGGCGGGAGCACGCCGGCAGGTAGTTCATTCTGCGATGCGGTGGGGGGACCAAAGCAGAGCACATCTGTGCAGGCTATCGGCTGCGCTGAAACGCCGAGTACGTCGCGGATCACGCCGCCCACGCCTGTATTCGCGCCGCCAAATGGTTCGATGGCTGAAGGATGATTGTGCGTCTCTACTTTGAAGGCGAGATCCTGTATCTCGCTAAAACGAATGATCCCCGCATTATCTTTAAATGCAGAGACCAGCCATGCAGGTCTGATTTCTTCTGTTGCGCGCATAATATAGCTTTTGAGCAGGCCGTGAATCGTTTCGCGGACAGGCTCGCGGCCCTGCGCGTCTACTTCACGATAATTGATCGTGGCCTTGAACGTTTTGTGCGAGCAGTGTTCGGACCAGGTTTGCGCCAGCGTCTCCAGCTCGACATCGGTCGGCTCGCGGCCCTGCTCACGATAATGTCGCTGGATGGCGCGCATCTCATCCAGGTTCAGCGCCAGCAGGCCGGCCCGGCTGAGGTCCAGCAGTTGTTCATCGCTCATTGTCGAGAGGGGAATAGTTGTGACCTGCGCGCCTTCCTGGCTGTCCATCAGTGCAGCTTCTTCTCCAATGGGAACGATAGTTGAACGGACGCCGGGTGAGCGCAGATAATAATGCTGAATGACGGGATTATAGAGCAGGGCGCGTGCAATCGCGTGCGCATCGGCCTCGCTCAGGCGCGCATCGAGCACATAGCGCCGTCCCGTCTCCACTTTTGCCAGTCCAGCGATGCCGAGCATGCGCGCGCCTTCCAGCACGCTCTCGGCCAGCGTATCGGTGACGCCGGCATGAAAGAAGACATCGACAACATAGCCGTCCTGTGGCTCCTCTTCAGCGGAGTCGGCGGTCACCTGTGCCGTCTGTACTACCGGATCAACGAGCAACTGTTGAACAAGCTGCGTGAGATGAGAAGCATCGAGGGAGCCAGAAAGGCGATACAACTGAGCAGTATGCAGGGAAAATGGAGAATTGCCTGTAATGATTGTTTGTAATGATGGAAGATGTTTTGCTGGTAGATGTATCATATCGCGGGCAACCTGGTGAGCAAGGGTATCGTACTGCTCCGAGCTTGCACGCACTTCAATCTGATAATACGTCACGTTCTGGTCCTATGCAGAAGAACTGCCTCTCTGTGTTATTACAGATAAAGATCAACGGAATAATTCCGGGCATAGCAAACCGTCTCATACCTCAATCCTGGGAGACAGGGTCATTGTAACACTTTTTCAAGGTAATCGCAAGCTGAGAGGACCTCTAAAAGTGTTATGTTTACACTTAGTTATAAAGCCTCATCGGTTATACGATACCCTCCAGTTCTCCTTTGGGATCGCGCATCATCAGTTCCGGCACGGCTTTGCGTGGATCGAGGTCGGCAAAGAGCACATAGCCGAGCTGCCTGGCGATGGGCATTTCGACGTGGTAGCGTTCGGCCAGTTGCAGGGCGGCGCGCGTGGTAGTGATGCCTTCGGCGACGGAGTGCGTCGATTGCAGAATATCGCTGAGCTTCTCGCCAGCAGCCAGGCGGCGACCGAGTTGCTGGTTACGACTCAGCGGGCTGGCGCAGGTGGCGATCAGATCTCCCATGCCCGCCAGGCCGGCGAAGGTAAGCGGATTGGCCCCGGCGGCGATCCCCAGGCGCGAGATCTCGGCCAGGCCGCGCGTGATAAAAGCAGCTTTGGCGTTGTCGCCGTAGCCCAGTCCATCATTGATTCCCGCACCAATCGCAATGATATTCTTCAATGCACCACCAAGTTCAACGCCAATGACATCTTGCGAGGTATAAACGCGAAAATAGTGTGTTGTGAGTAGATCGCGCGCATATACCGCAACATCATGATAATACGAAGCAACGACAGCGGCTGTTGGTTTCTCCTGGGCGACTTCGCGTGACAGGTTAGGACCGCTCAGAGCCGCGATACGATTCTCCGCCTGCGGCAACTCCTCGGCAATGATCTCGGTCATACGCTTGAGCGTACCAACCTCAATGCCTTTGCTGGCGCTAATCAGGATAGTTTGTGGACCGAGAGCAGATGCGAGCAGACGCAGATTTTCGCGCAGGCGCTGCGAGGGAGTCACAAGCAAGAGAGCATCTTTCCCCTGTATCGCAGATCGGACATCGGCAGTCACCTGCAACGTATCAGGGAAAAGAACGCCGGGCAGGAACATGCTATTTTCGCGCCGCTGCTGCATCTCGGCAGCTCGTTCAGCATGATGTTCCCAGAGTGTTGTAGCAACACCTTTTTTTGCCAGTAGCAGGGCAAGCGTCGTTCCCCATGCGCCGCTGCCAATGACGCCAGCAGATACCATCATTGCGCACCTTTCCGCTCCGCCGGACTCCGGTGTTCTTTCTCAGGTTCGGATATGCCGGAGTAGACAGAAGGTTTCAGGATGCCAACGTAAGGGAGATTGCGATACCGCTGCGCGTAGTCGAGGCCATAGCCCACGACGAACCGATCAGGGATAGAGAACCCTATATAGTCAATTTCGATCTGCTGAACCCGCTCGCGCTGTTTGTCCAGTAGCGCGCAGATACGCAGGCTGAGCGGATTGCGCCGCCTAAGGACATCCACCAGGTAATGCAGCGTCAGGCCGCTATCAATAATATCCTCAACAATAAGGACGTGTTTATGATCAATCGGACCTTCAAGGTCTTTGATGATGCGCACTACGCCGCTCGACTCCGTGCTGTTACCATAGCTGGCGACGGCCATGTAGTCGAGTTCCAGTGGCAGCTTGATCTCGCGCGCGAGGTCAGCGATAAAAGGAACTGCGCCTTTCAAGGTGCCAAGCAGCAGCAGATCCCGGCCCTGGTAGTCGCGTGTGATTTGCCGCCCCAGCTCTTTCACTTTTGCTTGCAGTTGCTCCTCAGTGATGAGGATTTCTGCAATATCTTCATGCATATGCACCTCTCTTGCTTCTCATAAATAATGAAGAAAAACGGGAAATCGGAAGGCACCTGATCCTACTGTGTAGGGACCCGTCGAGGACCCGCCAGGACCTCTGCTTTACTCTGTATGTATGCTCAGGGACACAATGCGCCGTGTCTGGCCGGTCAGGCGAACGCGCTCATCCAGATGAACGCCCGCCAGCCAGACACAGTGCTGTGACGAAAAAAAGAGCGGGATATGCTCTCGCTCTGCACGTGGGATATGGCTATCTACCAGCACATCCTGCACTTTTTTCTCATGAGCCATACCAAGCGGCTGAATACGATCTCCTGCTCGCCTGGTACGGACAGAGAGCTGATCGCCGATCCTGTCACCATCGACATATACAGTATAACGGTCGCGTGGCAGAATGCGCCACAGCGCGTCCCACTGCTCTTGCCGCAGAGCCTGCACCGCCGCGTTCAGCGTATCGCCTTCTACGATGCTGGCAGAGGCGATCCAACCGGTACCGGGGACCGGCACCTGACCCGGAATAGAAAGCGGAACTTCCGTGTTCCCGGTAGTAGGAGTAGTAGGATAAGCATAAGTCTGCTCCGGCAACTCTGACATCTGCTCAAGCATGAGCAGATCTGCGCGCCGGCGAGCGCGCAGCCGCTGAGGAAGATGCAACATCAGCTCTTCGCCCGTTGCTGGCCGCTGTACAAGCTGCTCCAGCAGGCGATAGTGGCGCAGCTCGAGGGGAGATTGTCCTCTGCAAAGATGTTCGGCGGCGCGCCGCAGGAGATGGCGTTGCAGGCTGAGATGAAGCGCAAGCAGCGCGCGAAGAGAGAACTGAACCTGTTGCTCGTGCTCTGCAAGCACGACCGAAGGCCAGTGCTGGTCGAGTTGCTCCTCGATCCAGGCTGCATCAACGCTCAGAATCTCGGCATTGCGCAGTAGCGTTTCGCGCACCGCCGGATTCATCGTCTCCAGCAGCGGCAGCAGTTCATGGCGAATGCGATTGCGCAGGAAACGCGGATCAACATTGCTGAGATCTTCCAGTGGAACCAGGCCGTGCTGCTGACAGTACGCAACGGTGTCAGCATGGCTGACATAGAGCAGCGGACGAATGATATCCTGCTGGCGTGGTTGCAAACCGAGCATACTGGTAATGCCGCCTCCGCGCAGCCAGTGCAGGAGCAGCGTCTCCACCTGGTCATCACGCTGGTGAGCAACAGCGATGGGCCGGCCCGCCGCGACTTCGCGCAGAAAGCGGTAGCGCGCCGTTCGTGCCGCGTCTTCCAGCGAGCGACGCTCCTGGCGCGCCAGCGCCGGGACATCAATGCTACCAACGGTGACGGGCAGTCCCCAGGACGTGGCAAGATGCGCCACCGCCTCTGCTTCCTGAGCGCCGGTAGCGCCGCGCAACTGGTGGTTGAGATGTGCGACATGCAACTGGATGGCGGGATAGCGCCTGCCCGCTCCACACAGGCGGTTGAGCAGGTGCAGCAGGCAGAGCGAGTCAGCGCCACCCGAAACGGCGACGATGACTTTTCCGCGCTCAGGTAGAAGATGATGCTGCTCAATGTAGGCAGTGACAATCTCCAGCATATTTGTGTTGCGTCTGTAGAGTTGATATGGTACGATATCAACTAATTATAGCACCTGTGTGAGCAGAAGAGAGCAAGGTAATCGAGCACTATGGCTATTCGCAAGATAATTACAACCGAGAATCCAATATTGCGCCAGAAGGCGAAAAAGGTGCATCGCTTCGATTCATCGCTGCAAAAGCTGGTCAGCGATATGTTTGAGACGATGCATGCCCACAACGGCGTCGGCCTGGCAGCGCCGCAGATTGCACTGTCCATACGTGTATTTGTCGCAGAATATGAAGACAATAAAGTGGCGATGTTCAACCCGGAGATCATCAAGGCCGAAGGCGAAGAACTCGGTACCGAGGGCTGCCTGAGCATCCCCGGCTACGCCGGTGACAACATCCGCCGTGCGGCAAAGGTGGTAGTCAAAGGCCAGGACGTGCGCGGCAAACAGATCAAGGTACACGCCGAAGGCTGGTTTGCCCGCGTATTGCAGCACGAGATCGATCATCTGGATGGTATCCTCTTCCTCGACCGCCTGGACCGGCCAGAGGATCTGCGCGTCCTGCGCGAAGAAGACATGGAAGAGCAAGAAGCCGCAACCGTATAATTAGAAAAAAGGGGGGGCCAGGGGGGCAAAGCCCCCCTGGCGGGGTTCGGGGTGTCCCCGAAAAATCCTTTTTTTCCTGTTTTTCTCTTTTGAGAGAGAAGGAATACCCCCTTAAGTTAACGCCTAAGGGTGTCCCCCATCACCATTTTCTCAAAAAATTTGATATTAAGAGCAGCAGAATAAAAATCTCCCCAATGGGGAGATTTTTATTCTGCACTACAACTTTTGTTGCCGCTTGATAATATGGACTTTCTGGTTCCCCAGGGCGCTGTTGCACCGCTGGCAGACATAGAAGCCTTCGTCACGGTAGAGAAGCTCGCTCAGCGGGAAATGAAGGTAGCAGATGCCGCAACGTGTACTATCCGGCTGACTGGCAATCCGACGGTCGTCTTCAAACAACTCACGCAGAGATTGCACCAGTTCCTCGAAGTTGAATTGACCGGGATAAGCACGTTCCCGTTCTCGCTCACCCATCCCCACAGGGGGCAATGCACCGGCAGCATTTGCTGCCCGGACTTCGCGGCGATTGTTCAACACACCATCACCAGAATCCGCCATATGATTATTGCTCAAAGCAATCTTCTCCTAAGGGCAAGGCTTATCTTGCGAGCAAGCGCATGGCAGAGGAAGAGAAATAGGTGCTTCAAGAATTTCCAGAGGAGAATTCACTCAATTGAAGCACGAGACGACAAAAATGCAGCATAGCGGAAGCCGATTCCAGGTACGCTTCGTCGCTTGTCGCGCTATAGCGGGGAATAGTCGCGCGCCTGCGCAGTGCTCGTAGTACCACCATCACATCTTCTTTCAAGGCAGTATCCAGGGCGCCACGCTGCATCAGCAAGATCACCTGACTGACGATCGAATCGACCTCCTGCCGCATAGCATCCAGATCGTGGAGTTCCCCCTCGTCATCGCCGGCTTCTCCCTCATTTGCCCAGAAGAGAGCATCGGCAAATTGCTCCTGCCGCCTGACATCGCTGCGCATTGGCCTGCGCTCTGGCCGGATGTGAACCTGTGGTTCTTCCTGTTGTACTCCAAGTTCGTGCAGCAGCACAGCCAGTTCCTCTTCCCAGCCAGCCATAAAGCGCCTCCTTAGTGAAACAACCACAAACACTGATCAAGAGTTGAATTTACGGGACCGCCGGGGTTTCCCTGGCGGGATGGCCTGACAACTCTCGAAAGTCCAGCTTCCAGGCCCGAAATCCTATCGGAAGTGTAACACAGTGTATCATGCTTGTAAATGGCCCGAATGGTTAGCGTCTACGCGCGCCAGCATAGGACTTTTGCACCATCCACCCCCTCACTGCGAGTCTTGCTGGAGAAGATCAAGAGCTGTATCACACCAGGCGATATTATCAGCCTCAAACATCAGCCCTCGCAGCAGCGGGAGGTAGAGGAAACGCTGCTCGCGGGAAAGATGCTGCGGATCGGGAAAATATCGCTGCTGGAGGTCACGGTAGACGGCTAATCGCTCAGCATGGACAGCTCGACGGCGGCGCAGTTCCGCCAGCAGGGTTTCCAACGTCACAAGCGCTCCCGCCCGCACTTTGAGCAGCAAATCTTCACGCAGCACTCCCGGTTCAGATGGCTGCGTAATCCATGTTCTGAGCGCATCGCGCCCTTCAGGCGTAAGAGCATAACATTTTTCCGTTGAAGACGCCGCAGAAGGGACTCGTTCAACATAGCCGCGCTCCTCAAGGGTGGCCAGTTCGCGGTAAATTTGCTGGTGCGTGGCCTGCCAGAAATAGCCAATAGCCGCGTTGAAACGCCTGCTCAACTTATACCCGCTGACCGGTCCGTCAAGAAGCGTGGCGAGAATCGCATGAGATAAAGCCATCATCGTTCCTTCTTACTTGCACTTTGTTGCATAGTAGATTATACTCTCTCACAGGAATATGCAACAAAGTGCATAGTTTTATTAAGAAGGGAAACAGCCATGTATGATCAAGTAAGCTTCGAGAGCGACAGCCGGGCGGCGCTCGCGGTCTTCTGGGGCGGTCTGTGGGTTGCTATCGGCGCATTCGGCGTGGTGATAACCAGTGTGCTGTATGCGATCTCGCCCGCGCTGGCCGTCCTGCCGATAGCGAATGTGCCGCTAGCAGAGGCGCGGCAGGCGGCTGTCGCAGGTCAACAGTGGATGCTGGCCGCCGGCAGTGTGGGACTTTTCGCCGACGTGGCGCTGGCGACAGGCGCATTCTTGCTGATGGTCTATCGCAGGCCAGGTGGAAGCGGTAGCGAAACGCCGGGCTGGGCGTGGCTTGCCATCACCAACCTGATCTTTGTCGTCGTCGATGCACTCGTCTCGCAGGTGCTGGCGCCAGTTGCCGCATCTGGTGGACCGGAAGGCGCGTTCTCTGGCTTCAAGCATCTTTCCGATATTCTTTTTATTATCGGCACCATCACCTTTGGCATCGGCAGCATCAGTGTGCTCTGGAGCGAGGTACGGTCTGGCTCGCCCGTAGTACCCAGAGTAATCGGTTTCATCGGAATCGCTGTCGGGGGAGTAGGACTGGTCAGCGCGCTAAGTTATTTCGCAGGGATCAATCTTGCACAGTTTATCGGTGGGACCATCGGCGCAGGTTCTTTGATCTTTACCATTGTCGGTATCCAGATCGCGCGAACGGCGCTGCTCACAATGCGTGCGAACACACACCCGGCACCGCGTCTGCCAGAACAACAGAAAAGATAGCGTATAATAAGACGTACGACAAAGATCGTCCTGACGAAAGGATACTGAGCAATGACGACTGACAGCGGCTCTGATATTTCAAGTGGCAAGGCACGCCGGGCCTATCGTACGCGGGTCGGCTTCACCGCCGAGTCGCCCAATTTTCCCCACCAGTGGGAGCAGGTAGTTGAGAAGGTGAAGATTGCCGACGAGCTGGGCTTCGATTCGGTCTGGCTCGGTGAATCGTGGGGATACGAACTCTTTACGTCGATGGCCGACCTGGTACGCGCAACGACGCGCATCAAGATCGGCGCCGGCGTCGCCAATATTTATTCGCGCACGCCGGCTCTGATCGCCAGTTCCGCCGCCACGCTGGATGAGCGTTCGGGCGGGCGCATCATTCTGGGTCTGGGTCCATCCGGCGCCAACGTCGTCGAGCACTGGCATGGCGTTCCCTTCACAAAGCCGCTCAGGCGTACTCGTGAGTACGTCGAGATTATCCGCATGATCCTGCGCGGGGAAAAGCTGATCTATCACGGCGAGTTCTTCAATCTCGAACGTGGCTTCAAGCTGCGTTTCAAGCCGCTGCGCGCCGATATTCCCATCTATATCGCGGCGATGGGTCCGAAAAATGTGATACAGTCGGGCGAGATCGCCGAGGGCGTGCTGCCCATCTACTGGCCCGGCGACAAATGGGGAGAACTGCGCGCACAACTGGACGAAGGCGCACGCCTGGCCGGGCGTCCGCCACACAGCGCCGCCATCGCGCCCTACATCACCAGTGTGCTGCTGGCGGAGAACGCGACAGAAGAGGAAGAGCGGACGGCGCGCCAGCAGGCTGCTGCGATGCTGGCCTACTATATCGGCAAGATGGGCGTGTACTATGCACAGATGCTGGAACGGCACGGCTTTACCGAAGAGGTGCAGGCGGTGATCGCCGGCTGGCAGCAGGGCATGAAGACAGCGGTCGAGGCGGTCAGTCCGCGCATGCTCGATGCTGTGACGATCATCGGACGTCCCGCCGCATTTGTTGCAAAGCTCGATCAATGGGTCGCGGCGGGCGTCGATGAGCCGCTGCTGGCGCTGCCCGAAGGTTCGGTTGACGAGGCCGGCGAGCGACTGGCAACGCTCAAGACGCTGCTTGAGGCGTAGCTGTGCCGGCTCCGGGCCGCTGCGCGAACTCGTCGGCATGTTTGAGACGCCGGGCAATCGAGGGATGTGAGTAGAAGAGAAATTCGATCAGCGGAGACGGATTGATCTCGCTGAGATTCTGATTCGCCAGGCGCATCATGGCGCTTTTGAAAGCTTCAACCTTTTTTGTCATCTGTAGCGCGTACTCGTCGGCCTGGCGCTCAATATGACGGCTGTGCGCGTTATTGAGCGGCATGATGACCAGGCTGAACAGGCCGGCGAGCAGGCCGAAGAAGAACAGCGTAGCCGGGTCGGTCAGCGAGCGATAGTAGTGCTGTACGTCAACAATCCAGTGCAGCACGAGGTTGGCGGAGAAGAGGTCCACCAGCATCAGGACGCTCTCAAGCGCGATCATCTTCCAGATATCACGATGGACGTGGTGTCCCAGTTCGTGCGCGAGCACAACTTCGATCTCGTCAGGCGTATAGCGATCAAGCATGGTGTCGCCAACGACGATGCGCCGTGTGTTGCCGAGGCCCATCAGCGCGGCGTTGGCGGCGGTGGTTTTGCGGCTCATATGGATGGTGAAGACGCCACGCACGCGAGTATTGGCGCGGGCGGCCAGCGCCAGCAGACGCTGGGTCAGCTCGCCCTCTGGTAGTGGCGTGAATTTGTAGAAGAGGGGAAAGATCAGCACCGGGGCCAGGTTCGCCATGATTACGGAGAAGAAGAGCAGAAACAGCGCGACCCAGAGCCACCACGTCTGCGGCTGATAGGCCAGCAGGGCATAGATGAGCGAGACGAGAAAAGCCTGCAAGATCAGGCCGAGTATGCCGCCTTTGAGCAGATCGGCAATCCAGGCTCTGAGCGTCATGACCGAGAGGCCGTAGCGATGCGAGAGCACAAAGCCGCTGTAGTAGGAGAGCGGCAGCGTGACGATCTCTACAACAAGCAGCACAATGACGAGATAGACCAGGATCTGCACGGGATACCAGTCTGAATACGCTGGAGACGGCTGCCAGGCCAACCATGTGAACTGGCTGCTCGCGGCCTGAATCTGGTCGCGTAACCACTTATCGACCTGCAACACGATCAGCAGGATGGCAGCGATGCCCATAACTGCTGTACTGCCAAGCGAGAGTCGCCGGCGGATGCGGGCGTATTCGCGCGCTTTCTGCTGGCGTTCGTTATCAATCTGCTCCATACGCTGGTGCTCTCTGTCGTAAGCTCTAAAGCCCCTTTACAAAATTTTTATCAAAAGGGAAGCTTGAAAGAAAAAGAACCGGTGATCAGCATAGTTTCTGCTTGCTGCACGATTAACCGGTATGACGATTGTTGTGGATTTCCGAGTGAAACGAACTCCTCATAAGTATGTTGAAGATTTTGCCAGAAATTTATTGAACCATATACCTTTCCTTGCCACACTTCTTCGTTTGCCTGCCGTTGGAAACGCACTACTGCTCTACTTCCCGGATCAATGGCAGAAATGGCGTGGATCTCTGCTCCGCTCTCACGCTGAACCTGCTTCTGATTCCAGACCTGACATCCGGCAATCCGCCATTGCAAAAACCAGCGGAAGGCCGGATCAAAGAACTTCTCTGGAAAGGCATCATCTTTCTGTAGGAGAAATGAAGCATAAACAGGTTGCTGTAACAGGTGTGACATAGATGTTTTCTTAGAAGAAGATATTTTTTTTGTTATAAGTGGCATGAAATGTAGTGGTTCAGCAAGAAAATATCCTTCTGCTCCCGTTGCAGTTTTCTCCAGTACAAGAAAACCGCTGGCAAGTGAACCTTGCAGATCCATCACCAGGCGCCCCCCTGGAGCGAGTTGCTCTATCCAGGCTTGCGGCAGAACGGAAACGCTTGCTGTTGCGATCAGGCGATCATAGGGTGCAAAGGGAGCGTACCCCTGAAAGCCATCCCCTCTCTGAACGGCGATACCATCTCCAATTACTGCTTGCAGCGCCTTCTCTGCCCTGGCAGCCAGCATTTCATCACACTCTATCGTTGTCACCAGACAGGGACGGCCAGTTAATCTTGCCAGCAAAGCTGCGTTATATCCTGTTCCCGTGCCTATCTCCAATACTTTCTGTCCCGGTCTGACATCAAGAGCTTCAAGCATCTTCCCCATTACTGAAGGCATCGAACTGGAACTAATCGGCCAGCCTCGCTCATCAATGTGTGTGACCAGCGGTTGATCTGTATAGATCAGCGCCAGATACTCTTCAGGAGACATCTGGTGAGCTTGCTTCTGCTTCCATTCCATCTTTTGATCCGTTAGCCGCTCATAGAAAAACGGCACGAACGCTTCACGCGGTGTGATCAGGAATGCCTGTTGCAGAGTTGGCGAACGGAGATTTTTCGTCTCCATCAGAGACGCGACCAGCCGCTGGCGGAATTGTAGTGAAAGCGCATCATATGTGGATTGAGAAGCAGCATGTGCAGGTTTCATAAGCGATAGTCCTCCGGGAAAACGAGCAGGTCAGCCATAGCCTCTTTGAGAGGTAAATGATAAAGCAGGCGAAGCTGAAGCCAGTAAAACTGACCGTTCGGATTGAGATCGAGAAATACATATTCACCTTGAGGAGTGACTATAAAGTCCATCGAAGAGAACTGAAGCTCAAACAGACGCACAAGAGCAAGAGCTTTTTTTTTGATGTCATCTGGCAGCGAATGAACCTTGTAGACCAGATCCTGGTATCCTCGCCGAAAATCCAGGCTGGCATGCTCACTGTGCTGAGAATGAATTTCTATGGCAAAGACCTGGCGACCAATCACCACGACTCGCAAATCAAAACGTTTTGGGAGACGTTCTTGAAACAGATGTGCCGTTATGCGTACCCCATCCAATGCGGAGAGATGCTCCGGCTGCACTTTACTGGTATAAATAAAGCGCCTGCGGGCCTGATCTTCTATCGCACCTCTGGAGACAGCTTTGAGGACTACCTCTCCCCGACATTCATCGTAGAACTCGCGTACAGCAGCAGGATCGTTAGTGACAAGAGTTCTGGGAATACGTAGACCAAGATGCTGAGCTGATGCAAGTTGCAGCGGTTTAAGATCTGCCCGCCGAATATGATAGGGACGGCTGACCCAGAGCGTATGGTGAAGTGAGAGGCTATCCAGCACTCCCACAATTCCACGATTGGCTTCTTCTTCAAGAAATGTCTTCTCACCCGGCGAATAGCCCTCTGGCGCTCTGTATCGCTCCGGCCTTCGCCACCAGATGCTGGTCAGCGAATCCAATAGAATCTGTTGATCCCGACAGGTAATGATGCCAGACCAGTCATCCACTGCAAACATTGCATCCAATGCGCTATCTTCGGGAAAATCCGCCAGATTAAAACAGTGGGAGCGAGCACCTCTTGCACGTATCTCTTCTATAACAGGCGGTATATGGGAATCTTCCGACCGCGTTAAAATGAGTACCTCCCTCACGAGTCTACATCCTCGTCTTCCTCGGTGTCAGTTCGTACAATACCATCATAGCTGGTCTGCGTTTCGGTCTCAGCGCCACCGGTCTGTTCACCATCACGGCTAAGTTCTACGTCCTGGGCAAAAAGGAAGCAAAAAGGTATCATTTTTTGCTGGCGTTCGTTATCAATCTGCTCCATACGCTGGTGCTCACGGTTCTTTCTCTGTCACAGTCTGGCCCGACGCCTCTAGCATATATTACCGCATCGAGACGGTGTGGGACAAGACGGCTCTCGCTGACTATCGCTGCTGGTTATTCTGTATGTAACGCTCAAGAGTCAAAAGTGAAGCACAATTATCGCTCAGAGCGTTACGAGCACTTTCTAAAGCCGTGCGGAACTGCTCGGATATCTGCTTTCTTAGCGAAAGCTGCGGGTAAGGAAGAAGAATACCAGTAAGATCCTGTTCGCGTACACGCCGTCGAGAACTTGATGTACCCTTTGCCAGAGGAAGTATCTGGCGCTGCGAGGTTGTGGTCCTGAGCGCCAGCGCGATAAAATAGGGATCTTCTCCCTGCCTGGGACGGAGAATAGCAAACTCCATTGAGCACAATACTTCCCCTTGAATGCCATCAGGAATTACAGTTACTCTCATCTTCGATGGGTTAAGGCAGGAGAAAAGAATATCTCCAGGAGAACAGCGCAGACCTTTTGAAGCAGGCATGTAAGTGGCAGCAGTCTGCCAATCTACATTAGATCTTTCATCAACATGCAGAATAGAGATGAAATAAGCGGTCTTTTCAGTTCGGTTCGCCTGCTGAGATTTCACCAGTGTTACCACATCTTGTAAACGACACACCTCTTTGCTGAGGGCCGCGATCAGTTGTCCAGCACGTAGCCGATCAGAATGATACGTATGTGATGTCAGAGAGTCCTGTAATTTTTCAGCAGGAACCGCTACGATCATTGGTTCACGGCTGAGTTCGCGCTGCGTCTGCAATGATTGTTTCTGAAAATCTTCATAAACGTCGGCAATAAAAGGAAGATCATTTCCTTCAGGATCGGGTACTTCTACTGTTCCCTTTTTTAAATACCCGACGTGATCGGCTACGGCCATAAAAACAGTTTCTTTCCCATCGCTCTTCGTCTCTTCCCTCTTTTGTAAACAGAGAAAACTCGTTTTCGCCACAGTTCCTGCCATCGCAAAGGTATCTCGCGGCAGACTGACAACCGCTTTCAGAGCTGCTTTCTTGAGTAGGTAACGATGAGCATATGCATAAGCGGGTTCTAAGATACCATCAGGCAATACAATCAAAAGCAATCCGCCTGGCTTTAGCAACTGAAGATTACGGTCAATAAATAATAATGCCGGGTCTGCACGTGAAAGTGGTTTTTTCTTCTGTTCATTTGTTTTCCACGACCAGCCAAGCTGTAGATCCAGGTCTTGCCTGCGTAATTTCTCCAGACCTGATTGTGTCGTATACTTGCCCTCACCAAACGGGGGATTTGTAAGGATAAGATCAAACTTGCCTGCTAAATGGTCGATGCGTTCATCCAGAATAGAATCCTCTACAGTATATAATTGAGCATGCGGCTCTCCGAATAATAGGAAATTAATACGCGCCTTGATAATAGACGAAGCGGATTGATCAGCCCCCAGAAAAGCATGACGTTTCATTAAAGTAAGCCAGTCAAGCTTCTCCTGCCTGCTCTTACCAGAGGTATTGAGAATACGAGTTCTGACCTCGGCCAGTGCTCTGACAAGAAACCTGCCGGTTCCGCAGCATATATCTCCTACACGGAATACCGGTAAGTTTTCTTTTCCCGCCCATAGTTGCTCATCTGAGATATGGCTGAATGCCATCCTGACCATACAATCTACCACCTGATCAGGAGTGAGATACGTCCCCAGACCCCCGGCGCTGTCATACTTGCCTCGTAAAAAGACATCATATGCGCTTCCTAGCAGATCTTGATGCGAGAAGGACTCCCATTGCTTTTGCACATTCTCCAACAGGAAATTATCAGGAATGGAGAGCGATAAAGGGGAGAGTATTTTTACTGCCATTGCTAAAACATCTGGATGTTCAAGACGTAATGGCTCTTGATAAGGGAAGATACTCTGAGTCTCGCCATTTAGATGAGATAGATAACATGGGAGAACGGAAATTTCTCGAAAAGCATCCTGTAGTTCCCTTGCCGCTTTGTTACCATTCTTTCTTATATAATCACTATTAAAAATATCCAAAAATCTTTTTCCACATCCACTACCATCAGTTAAGACATAATCAGGATATTTTTCTGTATGGACTTTGAGGAATATTAATTTCCCCACCTCATCAATTGCTGCATTTGTTGGCCTGATTCCACCTTTTCTATAAATTTCTTCATGTAGTTCATTAAATTGTCGTTGTACTAAACGGAGATTATCCTGGTTTGCTATTGATTCCCGGCTGGCCTTTTGTAGCCTTGTATCGGTTGCAAAATCTGTTAACCAACCGGCTTCCAACCACTCATCGGCCAGACTTAAAGACTCAGTGCCGGGATTGTCAGTTCCGCTAGCTTCATCAAATAATGCACGTTGATCTACTCCACCAGATATGTGAGGCTGCCGAATCGAATGCTTTCCTCTCATGCTCCTGTCTTCCTTCTATCCATTGTAAATTTCAAAAAATATGTGTATAACGCATATTCTCAATCATGACTCAGAGTAAGATATCCCTAATATTAGCATAGCGATCTTGCTGTGAGCAATGCCAGAAAAAACTCAAAAGAAGCTGAATATTATCGGAGATCGTGTAAGTGAAGGTCGTTTGAGGATTAAACCACATCTTACTCAAGCAGACCTCGCGGCCAGACTCCAGGTACTGGGTCTCCATTACATGGATCAGGCCAAAATCTCTCGCATAGAACATGGCACTCGACCTGTGTACGACTACGAGATTCTGCCTTTCGCCCAAGCACTGGGAGTGTCTGTGAACTGGCTGCTGTCAGGGCAAGACTCAGGTTACTGATATGGACACCAGAGATAC
>JADBKA010000081.1 GCA_014896635.1 Ktedonobacteraceae bacterium | reverse complement strand
CACCGTCCGCTGAGGAGATCGCACCTTTTGTGATGGAGAGCATCCGCCTGATTCGCCGCGAAGTAGAAGGCAAACAGGCTATCATCGGCATTGCTGGCGCACCGTTCACGCTGGCCTGCTATATGATTGAGGGACATCCTTCGCGCGATTATCATACGGCCAGAGCGATGATGTATGGCCAGCCGGCACTGTGGCACGCTCTGATGGAAAAGATCACACAAGTGATTGCCGATTACCTCGTCGCCCAGGTGCGCGCCGGCGTCGATGCTGTTCAGCTCTTCGATAGCTGGGTAGGGATGCTCAGTCCCGCCGTGTATCGCCGTTTCGCTCAGTCCTACACGCGCCGTGTCTTTGAAGCCGTAAAGCAAACAGGCGTTCCCACCATTCACTTCGGCACGCATACTGCCGCTCTGCTGGAAGCAATGGTCGAAGCCGGCGGAGATATCATCAGCGTTGACTGGCGCGTAAACCTCGATGAAGCCTGGCAGCGCATTGGCTATACACGAGGAATCCAGGGCAACCTCGATCCGGCGCTTATGCTCACGGAGTGGCCCGTCATCGAAGCGGGCATGCGCGATATAGTACGTCGCGCGGCCAACCGTCCCGGCCACATTTTTAACTTCGGGCATGCCGTTGCCAAAGATGCCGATCCTGGTCTGCTACGCCGCCTGGTTGATGCCGTCCATGAAGCAACTGTGCGATAATGGGGAAAACTTTGCGTGAAACAATAACCTGAAAAGAGGGAGTTATCCATGACGGAGAGACATATCGGTGTAATGCTCATGACCTACGGGTCGCCAGCGACGCTGGACGATGTGCATGTGTATCTCAAACATGTCTATGGAGGCCGCGAAGCTTCGCCAGAGATCATCGCCGAATTCCAGCGACGTTATGCTCTGATCGGCGGCTCACCGCTGCTGCGCATCACGCGCGAGCAGGCTGAAGCTTTGCAGAGTGAACTGAACCGCGAAAGTCATAATAGCACCGCTTATCGCGTTGCAGCGGGCATGCGCTTTTCGCCGCCATTCATCGCCGATGTCACCCCGGAAGTCGCTGCCGAGGCCGATACGCTGGTTGGCATCATTATGTCCCCCCAGTATTCGCCGATCATTATGAAGGGCTACGTTCGCACTCTGGAAGATGCCGTGGCAGACCTGCATCGAGACGATTTGCAACTCAAGATCGCTACCGACTGGCATATGCAGCCGTATTTCTTGCAGGCGCTGGCGAAGCGCGTACAGGAAGCGCTAGACCGCTTTCCCCCAGATGTGCGCGAGCACGTGCCGGTATTGCTGACGGCACATAGCATGCCAAAACACGTGGTCGAGAAGGAACCGGATTATATCGACGATCTCAAGGAGACAGCCTCTGCCGTTGCCGGGCTGGCCGGCCTACCTGAGGACCGCTGGACGTTCTGTTATCAAAGCGCCGGCCATACGCCCGGCGAATGGCTCAAACCCGATTTTGCCGATATCATGCCAGAACTGAAACAGGCGGGCAAGACTCACGTATTGATCGCTCCTGTTCAGTTCCTGGCCGACCATCTCGAAATTCTCTATGACATCGAAATCGCCGCACGCGAACAGGCCGAAGCGCATGACATCCAGTTTGCCCGCACCGAATCGCTCAATACCGATCCGCTTTTTATCAAGGCTCTTACCGCAGTGGTAAAGGAGACATTGGAACAAGCATAGCTTCCATTTTCATTCCAGATATGGTATATTGTGGGAGTAATCGTTACAGGCAGAGAAAAGCAGCATAACCGGCGCCTGGGATGGCAAGTTAAAGCAGTGTTTCACTGCGCCGTGATCTCAAACACAACGTGCTGGACTTGCTGGCCGCTCTCGACAACAGAGACGCGCACCTGCCAGGGACCACTCATGGAGAACTGGACCCGGGCCTGGTAGGTGCCGTCGGGGAGTAGCTGCGCCTCGGCGTGCTCGTTGCTCATATCCATCGTCTCCATGCTGCTGTCCAGCGTGACACGGGCCTGTGTGACGGGTTGTTGCGAACTACTGCGAGCAACACGCAAGGTGAGGACCGCAGGCTGTGTGGGCAATGGCGGGTTAGGATCAACCTGGAGAGTGATCTGGTAAGGGCCAGCCTGCGCTGTCTGGATGTGGGTAGTGGAGCGATACGGGATGACCTCGTTCAGCATAGTGGCAAGCCAGGTTGTGATGATCAAGAAACCGACGCCCAGCGCCAGGATCAGCAGTCGTCGTCTCATGAATCGATTTTTGGCACCTCGACATAAATATTGCCATTCTCAACTTTCACGTTCAAGCGCGGCAACGCAGCCAGGTAACGCATCCGTCCTTTAGCGGATGGCCGGCCATAGGCATCGAACAGGCCACCATGACAGGGACAGTGGAAACTTCGGTCACTCTCCTGCCACTGCACAATACAGCCCATATGCGTACAGGCCGCAGAGAGGGCAATGATCTCTTCTTTCTCTCCCGGCTCGTCACTATCTTTCAGTATAACATATCCAATGATGGCATCGGCGGTGAACTGTACCGCTCGACTACCCAGTTGTGCAACGGTTGTCACAAAGTGCCAGGTTGTGGGAATGCCCCCAGGACCACCCGGCACCAGCGGCGTCGATTGATAGACCGTCCCATATGACACGCCTGGATTGCTGCCATTCGACGTGGAATGCTGCGCCGAAGTGAGAGCCGCGCCCAGGCCCGCTCCGGCTGCCAGTGAAGCCGCCGCAACCGCGCCCCCTGCCAGTAGCGAGCGCCGTGAGAAGAAACGCGCATTTCTGCGTGTGTGAGACCGCTGTTCCTCAACCTCTCCCGTCTCATGCACAGCAGTCATTGCCTGCTCTCCCGGTCCTGGCATCTCACTACGCGCAACAGACGCGGTTTCTGACGGCCCATCCTGTTGATTGTGTTCTGGCAGGGATGGCTCATGCTCTTCCATCGCCAGCAGGCGATCACGCAGAGCTTCGACGAACTGTAGGCGTGGTATGCCAGCCTGTGATGAAGTCGCATGGAACAGCGCCGCCATGCGGTAGATACGAGCCTGCGCAGGCGTCAGATTCTCCGGTGGATGCACTCCCTCCCCCTTCTGCAATCCTTCGATGTAGCGTTCCAGTTCCAGATAATCCTCAAAGCGTTCCTGGTCTTCGCCTGGCATAGCCTTTCTCCGCTGTGATAGTCGTCCTTCTTCCACTCCGTCGCTCTACTTTACCGGGGCTCCACAATCAGTGTCTCCAGTTCAGCAGCGCGCTTGAGTGCGCGAAACTGTAGCACCTTGACGTTTGCTTCCGTCAGGCCCATGCGTTTCGCTGTGTCTTTGATAGACAAGTTGAGCAAAAAACGACAGATAAGCACTTCACGATAATGTTCAGGCAGAGCTGATAAAATACGCTGTACCTGTTCTTCAGGCGCGGTGGTTATGGACACGGACCGCTCCTCTAGCGGGCCTTCCCAGCCAGAATCAAGCAACTCTTCAAGCGAGCTGACCGGGACGCGATAATAGGCGCGCCAGTAATCGGCGACAGTGGTTCGTGCCACCTGAAAAAGCCATTTCTGCATGCTCTGCGGGCTGCGCTCATGGTCCATATTGCGTACAGCTTTAATGAACGTCTGAGACGTCAAATCCTCGGCTTCTTCGCGGTTGCCCACGCGGCTATAAATATAGCGATAAATCAGGGCAAGATGTTCCTCATAGAACGTTTGTAATTCTTGCGTATCCAGCTTATTCTGCTGCTTTTGACTCTTCTGTTTTCCGTATTGCTCTACAGCTTTCTCCGGCCCTGTATCATCGGTATTTCCGGTGCATGCTGTGCTCACAACGCTCTCCCCGCCGGGATTCTTCGATCTGTGTCTCACCGCTGGCAAGCGGGTTGAACCGAGAAGAATTCTCCCTGGCAAATATTATTACGGGGAATGGTTACAGGGGAAGAAGAAAGGTGGGTTGTGCTTGCACACCCCTGCCAGAATCAGGAAGGTCTTTTGTTTTAAACCTGTCCGGTTTTGCCAGCCACTCTAACGATGGCAGGGGCGAAACACAACCCACCTGGAAGATGTTTTCTGAGATTTTTAATTCCTTATCAGGCTCTGTATCACCTATTATACCTGTTACAGGAGCAAATTTCAAGGCCGATTCGCCTTTTCTCGTCTTCCGACAGCTTTAACAAAAAGATATCTTTGTGATAATGCTGTGATAACATTAAACGCTTTTAATCATAGTAGGTACTCATGCAGGGTCCCGGAGTCGGTTATTTTAGCCTCTTATCTGTTTGATGGAAGGAAGTAACCATGCGTTTTCGTTCAGTTGTACTGAGCCTTTTCATTATCTGTGGTCTGCTGGCGGGCTGCGCTTCCAGCTCTGCCGCATCAAATCAGAATACGACACCTGCGGCCAATCCCTTTGGCAAAATCAATCATTTTATTATCCTGTACCAGGAGAACTGGAGCTTTGATAGCCTGTACGGGCTGTTTCCCGGCGCGGACGGCATCAGCAATGCCGATCCAACATCTTTGCAGCAGGTAGACAGGGATGGCAAACCCTATAAGACTCTGCCGCAACCGTTGAACAATGGTAAGCCCGACTCACGCTTTCCAGCCGATTTGCCCGTCAAACCTTTTGATGCCGCAAAGTATGTCCCTCCCGGTGCAACGACCGGCGATCTCGTGCATCGTTTCTACCAGCAGCAGTACCAGATCGACGGGGGCAAGATGGACAAATTTGTGGCATGGAGCGATGCCGCTGGCCTGGTCATGAGCTATTATGACGCGACGAATCTGCCAGAGGGCAAGCTGGCCCAGCAGTATACGATGGCCGACCACTTCTTCCACGCGGCTTTCGGTGGTTCGTTCCTCAACCATTTCTGGCTTGTCTGCGCCTGCACACCGACATTCCCGAACGCGCCGGCAAGCATGGTAGCCAAGCTTGATAGCAACGGCAAGATGATCAAAGACGGCCAGGTCACTCCCGACGGCTACGTTGTCAATACCTCATTCACCGTCAATACCCCGCACCCGACCTTTGCCAAACCTGAGACGCTGGTGCCTTTGCAGACCATGCCGAATATCGGAGACCGGCTGAGCGAGAAGAACATCTCCTGGGCCTGGTATTCCGGCGGCTGGAATGATGCGCTCGCCGGCCATCCCGATAAGCTATTCCAGTTTCATCACCAGCCGCTTGCATTCTTCGCAAACTATGCCGATGGCAAGCCGGCGAAAACAGAGCATCTCAAAGATGAGCAGGACTTTATCAGCGCCTTGAAAAACGGAAACCTGCCCGCCGTCTCCTTCGTGAAACCACTGGGGAAGGATAACGAACATCCGGGCTATGCGAATCTGCTGGCTGGCCAGCAGCACATTGCTGACCTGGTGCAGCAGGTGCAGAACAGTCAATACTGGAAAGACACTGCCATTATCATCACGTATGACGAGAATGGCGGACGCTGGGATCACGTGGCGCCGCCGACTGGTGATCGCTGGGGTCCGGGGACGCGCGTACCCACTATTATCATTTCACCTTTTGCAAAGCAGCACGCCATTGATCACACGACGTATGATACGACTTCGATCCTGCGCACTATTGAAGTACGTTGGGGTTTGAAGGATCTAGGATCACGCGATGCGAAAGTGAACGATTTGCGCAACGCGCTGCCGCAAGCTGCATCCTGATAGGTAAAGTTCAGGAAGCTTCTTCTTCCGCGAGTAGGAAGCCCGGTAAGGCCGAAAGCCCTACCGGGCTTCTTCGTCTTGCCTCTTTGCGTCATCACTTACCTTGCAGTATAATAAAGGGGTGCATACATAGCATCACAAAATCAGGTCTACACAAGGGGGTGTTCGGTAGCAGCGGGCGTCGATGCGAAAATGCGGTTGTGTATGTCGATCATTCTATCTATTTTTCTGCCTCACGCCCTTTACCGGTCCCCCCGGAATCGAGGGAAACATGTACAAGGGTCAATCGGGGATGTGGTCCTGGCTTTTTCACCGTGTCACAGGACTGGCATTGCTCCTCTTTCTGCTTATCCACATCGTTGATATCTCGCTGCTGAGTTTCGGCCCACCTATTTACAACGCCGGGATAGCCTTTTTCGATAGCATCATCGCCCGCCTTCTGTCTCTGGCCCTGATTGCTGCTGCGCTCTATCATGCGCTGAACGGCGTGCGCATCATATTGATTGATTTCTGGAAAAAAGGGGTACTCTACCAGAAAGCTATGTTTGCGGCAGTGATGATAGTGACAATCCTGGCCTTTATCCCCTTTGCTTACATTGTCCTGCTGCCGAAACTGGGGGGCGTGGCGCTGTGGTTCATTGAGCCTGTCACGAAGCTGGCGGGTGCTGGCCACTGACTAACACTGACCTGCGCCGGGAAAACCGGCTGGAAACAGGAGAAAAAAGGCAGCGCGAATTCTGCCTGTAGAAAGGAACGATATTTATGTTGCGAATTTCATCCGGGGTTGGTCCGCGTCCTAGCAGCGGTGGCTTCGAGACATTTTCCTGGTACTTCTTCCGCATTTCGGGAGTAGTTTTGATTTTTCTCGTGATCATTCACCTGCTTATCATGCATGTGACTAACGATGTCGCATGCACGACGTTTCGTTTTGTCGCCTTGCGCTACGACAATCCGTTCTGGCGGCTCTTCGACTGGGTGCTGCTGACGCTGGGCCTGACGCACGGTATGAACGGGCTGCGTGTGGTGATCGACGACTATGTGCGGGGTCCACGTGCGCGCTTTGTGCTGCTCTCGACAGCAGGGGTACTGTTGCTGGTATTTTTCATGCTCGGTACAATTACGCTGATCACCTTCCAGCACACGGGTGATCTTGGTCCTTTAGTGGCTCCTGGCAGTGCAGTAAAATGCCAGTAGTGAGGGAATTTTACCATGTATTATAAATTTGATGTTGTCATCGTCGGTTCAGGGGGAGCTGGCCTGATGGCCGCTATGCAGCTTCCCGATGCCAGTGTTGCAGTGCTGACGAAGGTCTACCCGACACGCTCGCATACCGGCGCCGCTCAGGGCGGGGTGGCTGCCGCGCTCGGCAACAAAGAGGAAGACCACTGGAAATGGCACATGTATGATACCGTCAAAGGTGGCGACTACCTGGTTGACCAGCCGGCGGCGGAGATCCTGGCGCGCGAGGCAATCGATGCAGTGCTCGAACTGGAGCATCGCGGCCTGCCCTTCAACCGTACTGACGACGGGCGGATTGACCAGCGCCGCTTCGGCGGCCACACGCGCAACTATGGGGAGGGTCCGGTGATGCGCTCTTGCTACGCCGCCGACCGCACCGGCCATATGATTCTCCAGACGATGTACCAGAACGCCATTAAGAACCAGGTGCGCTTCTTCAACGAGTATCTTGTGCTCGACCTGCTGCTCAACGAGGGACGCGCCTGCGGCGTGGTGGCGCTGGAGATTCGTACAGGCGAGATTCATACCTTCCATGCGAAGGCGGTGCTTTTTGCCACCGGCGGCTATGGCCGCGCCTGGCGCGTGACCAGTAATGCTTTTGCCTGCATGGGTGATGGCATGTCGATTGCCTACCGGCGCGGTATTCCTCTGCAAGATATGGAGATGTACCAGTTTCACCCGACGGGCATCTATAAGGTCGGTGTGCTGCTCAGCGAGGCCGCGCGCGGCGAAGGCGGTAAGTTGCTCAACGGCAAAGGCGAATACTTTATGGAACGCTACATGCCGACGCTCAAAGACCTGGCGCCGCGCGACATCGTCTCGCGCTGCATCATGCAGGAGATCAAAGAAGGACGCGGCGTCGATGGCAAAGATTATGTCTTTCTCGACGTGCGGCACCTGGGTGCAAAGAAGATTGCCGAAAAGCTCCCCGATATCACCGATTTCGCACGCAACTATCTCGGTGTCGAGCCGATTACCGAGCCAGTTCCCATTCAGCCAACAGCGCACTACGCGATGGGTGGTATCCCGACCGATGTCGATGCCCGCGTAGTGATCGACTCCCAGTGGACGCCGCTGCCCGGTTTCTATGCCGCTGGTGAAGTAGCCTGTGTCTCCGTTCACGGCGCCAATCGCCTGGGGACAAACTCGCTGGTTGACCTGATCGTGTTTGGCCGGCGCGGCGGCAAACATATGGCTCGCTTCATTCAGGAGAACGACCATGTGCCGCTGCCACCCGAACCAGAAGCGCAGGCACGTGAGCTGGTCGATCATCTCCTCACTTCAAAGGGGGGCGTCTCGGCAGCGCATATCCGCGCCGAGTTGCAGAACATTATGATGGAGTACGTCTTCGTCGAACGAGACGAGCAAGGACTGCATCGCGCTCTCGATACACTGGACGGTTTACAGGACGCCTATCAGAGAGTACAATTACAGGACAAAGGAAAGTGCTTCAATACCGACCTGGTTGAGACTATCGAGCTGGGCTTCCTGCTCGATTGTGCCGAAGCGACGATTCACGGTGCGCTGGCCCGCAAAGAGAGCCGGGGCGCACACTTCCGCCTCGATTACCAGAAGCGCGACGATGTGAACTGGCTCAAACATACCCTCGCCTATAAAGGTACGAAAGCGCATGATGTGCGCCTGGATTATAAAGATGTGATTCTGATAGACGATCCCATTTTCAAACCAAAGGAGCGCAAGTATTAATGAAAATTACTGTACGCATCAAGCGCTTCGATCCTGAGAAGGATAGCAAGCCATACTGGGCCGAATATCCCGTTGAGGCCGATCCAATAGATCGTCTGCTGGATGCCCTGAATACGATTAAATGGACGCAGGACGGCACGCTGACCTACCGCCGTTCCTGCGCACACGGCGTGTGTGGCTCCGACGCCATGCGCATCAATGGGCGTAATCGCCTGGCCTGCAAGGTGCTGGTCCGCGATGTGGGTGAGAAGGTGACGATTGAGCCGATGCTAGGCTTCCCCGTGATTAAAGACCTGGTTGTTGATATGGAAGGCTTCTTTGAGAAGTATAAGTCGGTCAAGCCGTACCTGATCACCTACGATAACGAGCCTGGCACCGAGCGCCTGCAAACTCCGGCTCAGCGCGCACTGTATGATGAGGGAACAAAGTGCATCCTGTGCGGCGCCTGTACCGGGTCCTGCCCGTCCATCTGGGGGAATCCAGACTGGGTTGGTCCGGCCTCTATCGTCAACGCTCACCGCTTTATCTTCGATAGCCGGGACCAGGGCGCTGCCGAGCGTCTGGCAATCCTGGGTCGGCGCGACGGCGTCTGGCGCTGCCGCACGATCTTTAACTGCACGGATGCCTGCCCGCGCGGCATTCCTGTCACCGATCTGATCGAGCAGGTGAAACGCGCTATCGTATACGGCGGACCAGAAAAAGCACAATAAAAACAGGTGAGGAAATGAGTGTTAATCCCTCATTTTCTCGCCTGTTCCTCTCTGTTCTCTGTGTCGGGGTCTTTCTCCGGCACAGGTTGCTCCAGTTCGATCACCTGAGAAGAGGAACCGCGCTGTAAACGCTCAATAATATCTTTGAGTCGGCGCAGTTCCGATTCATGCTGTACGCGCATCTCCTGTATCTCGCGCTCAGTTCTTCCTGGAGCTGTTCCATGCGATCTTTCATGTGGAGAATAGTCTCTACCCCGGCCAGGTTCACACCCAGGTCACGCATCAGGCTGCGAATATGGATGACGCGCTCGATATCGCGGTCTGAATAGAGGCGCGGGCTGTGGGGACTGGTACCCTTACGGGCAGGTGAAATCAGTCCCAGGCGCTCGTAATGACGCAAGGTCTGCTCATGCACATCGGCTTTTTGCGCCGCGACACTGATGATGTACCAAGCGCCATCGCTTCTCTCAGGCATGATGCGACTCTCCTTTCGTGGCTATGTGTGAACTTCAACTCCCCGGCTGCGGGCAAGTTGCGCGAAGAGCG
Source organism: Ktedonobacteraceae bacterium (assembly GCA_014896635.1). The sequence goes on along the minus strand of JADBKA010000081.1, from coordinate 10,348 downwards.
CGCGTTCTTCAGCGGAAAGATGCATCGGCAGCATCACTTTGACGCGAACATACAGGTTGCCCCGGCCTTCTCCACGCAGCCTGGGCATCCCTTTACCGACCAGGCGGAAAGTGCTGTCATTCTGGGTTTCAGGAGGAATGGTCAACATCAATTTCCGCCCATCGGGGGTCGGCACAAGTGCCTCGCCACCGAGCATGGCTGTTACCAGCTCTACTTTGACATCCGTGTAGAGGTCATCGCCTTTACGCTCAAACTGCGCGTCCGGCCTGACGCTGATGACCAGGTAGAGGTCACCACGCGGTCCACCACCGATGCCGGGCTGGCCTTCACCGGCGACGCGAATCTTCGAGCCGTTATCAACACCAGCAGGAATTTTTACCTGGATGCGTTTGTTGCGCGGCAGAATGCCCTGCCCCCCGCAGTTTGTACAGGTTCTGCCGCCAGTTTCACCTGTACCTCTGCATAGAGAGCATTCCTCCGTTGACTGAATATTAAAAGTGCGCGAGCCGCCAACATACGCTTCTTGCAGGGTGACCTCTACCGGCTGCTCAATGTTATCCCCGGCCCGCCTGCGCATATCACTGCGCATGCGCGAGCTTCCTGCCGAAGGCGCCCCTCTGCCGAAAAGCACTTCAAAGAAATCGGAGAAGCCACTGCCGGGTTCAAAGCCAAACGGAGCACCCTGGCCGCTGTATTGATAGGTACGCCGGCCCGCACCGGAAAACTGTTCCTGCCAGTTGGGACCGAGAGTATCATACTTGCGGCGCTTATCAGGATCAGAAAGCACTTCGTAAGCTTCGTTGATCTCTTTGAATTTCTCTTCCGCTTTTCTGTCGCCGGGGTTGACGTCGGGATGGTATTTGCGTGCCAGCTTGCGAAATGCTTTCTTGATCTCGTCGGTGCCGGCTCCGCGAGCAACACCGAGTATTTTATAGTAATCTTTGTAATCCATATCCCAGCCCTTTTTCGTGCTGTAACAAGACAGCGCAGACGCGGCAATGCACAAACCCGCTGCCCCGGCGCTGTCCACTATTTACTGGCGCTTCCGCTCCCCAGGCTGACTTTGACGCGGGCTGGCCGTAGTGTCTCGTTGCCAAGCGTATAGCCTTTGCGCACCTCTTCGACAATCGTCCCTTCTGGCTGGTCACTGTTCTCGACAGCCTCTATCGCTTCATGCAAGTAGGGGTTAAAAACTTCACCTACGGTTGAGACCGGTGCAAGCCCTTCGTTGCGCAGTACCTCGTTCAATTGCCACTGGAACATGCGCAGTACCTGCTGCAACTCCTGTTTATCCAGTGTCTCCTGATAAGAGAGAGCACGCTCAACGTTATCCATTACGTCGAGTAATTTGCTCAGTAACGCTTTTTTCTGCTGCTGTATGCGTTCCGCTGAATAGCGCTCCTGGCGCTTACGGAAGTTCTCCATCTCGGCCCGCTCGCGCAGGTATTTATTCCAGTTCTCCATCGCTTCCTGGCGCGCCTGGGCCAGTTGCGCTTCTAGCTCGGCTATACGTGCAGCTTCCGCTGACACTACCGATTGAGGCTGTGCAGCCGGCTGCTCCTGCCCGCTCTGCCCGCTCTGCTGCTCTTGCTGAGAGACCTGGCTGGGCGGTTCTGTCATGGAATTCTGCTGCTCTGGGAATTTCTCCTGAGACTCGTCCATACGATGTTTTTCTCCTGATCTATTGATGAATCATGCTGAAGTATCGGCGGAAGGTTTATTGCCATTACAGTATAAACTTTGAGCCTTGCCCTGTCAAGTTTTTGTACAGTAGGATCAGGGCTTTTTAGTTTTCGAGAAAGACGGGGGTCAAGGGGGCGGTAGCCCCCGTGCGCAGTGCGAGGTGTCCTCGCCCCTCTCTCCCCTCTTCGCCGCCGAAGGCAGCAAAACAGGGAATTCGGGTACACTGAAAAGCCCTGACAGTAGGATCGTGCTACGCGGCTGTACTTTCCTGATCAGATTTGTTATACTGCAAACGATTTTGAGAAGACTTTTTGAAATTTGCCCGGATAGAAGAGTGTCTTATGTTAACAGAAAATACAAAAGCCGAACAGGATACAGACAAGAAACCTGGAACGCTGCTGACACAGCCGCAGGAACCGGCTCCCTCTGTTGCCACCGCGCAGGCAGCCGTTCCCACCCCCTCACCATTGGGACGCGCGCGCCTGGCCGTCGCCATCTCCGCAGGCAAGCTGGCCGGGGCGTCGGGCCGCTTTTTCCGCATCGGCGGCGGCACCAGTCTGCCGGGCATGATCGCGCGGCGGATCGACCCCAATGTACTCAAACTGGTAGTTGGCGCCAGCAAGGCGAAAAAAATCGTGATCACCGGCAGCAACGGCAAAACAACAACGGCGCGCATGACGGCGGCTATCGCCGATGCCAGCGGTCAGCGCGTCTCGCAGAACCGCACAGGTTCCAACCTGCTGCAAGGCGTGACCTCGGTCGCCGTCAATTTCGCCAACATCTTCGGCCAGCTCGATAGCGATGTGCTGCTCTTTGAGATCGACGAGGGGACGATTCCCCTGGCCGTCCCGGAGATTCAGCCCGATGTGGTGGTGATCACCAACATCTTCCGTGATCAACTGGATCGCTACGGCGAGCTGTACTCGGTCGCCAATGCTTTGAACAAGATGCTGGAAGATCTGCCGGACTCGGCGACGATTCTGCTCAACGGTAATGATCCACAGGTTGCCAACTTCGGCGCTAATGCGAAGGCGCGTCGCCTCTTCTTTGGCCTGGAAACAACCGACGTTGGCACACCCGTCCCGGAGCAGTCGGCGGACATCATTCGCTGTATCCATTGTAATAGCGATCTCGAATACAAAGTGGCTTATATGTCCCACCTGGGCATCTATCGCTGCCCGACCTGCGGCTATACGCTGCCCACACTGGATATTGCCGCGACTTCGATTCGCCTGGCAGAAGACGGCGCTGGCCCGACACATGTCACGCTGCGTACGCCACATGGCGAGATGCAACTCATGATCCCGCTGCCGGGCCTGCACAATGTCTACAATGCTGCCGCAGCTATTGGCGCAGCCATGGCGGCTGGCTTCGACATGGAGAAGGTACAGGCGGCTCTGAGTAGCATTCGCCCGGCTTTTGGCCGCCTCGAAAAAATTGAGGCCGGCGATAAAACCATCTACCTCACTTTCGTCAAGAATCCCACCTCGTTCAATCTAATGCTGCGCCTGATCGCCCAACACCCCGGCAAGAAACACTTCCTGATGGCAATGAGCCATACTGCTGTGGATGGCGAGGATTTCGCCTGGCTATGGGATGTGGATATCGAAGAGATGGTTCCCGATATTCTTGATGTCGTATGCAGTGGCAATAAGCCCGAAGAGATCGCTATGCGCCTGAAATATGCCGGATTGCCGATCAACAGGTTCTCGATTATTCACGAACGCGAAGAGGCTCTGGACGCCGCGCTCAGTCATGTCGAACCCGGCGGCACTCTCTACATTATGAGCGGCTACACTCCGACACATGAACTGCGTAGAATTATGCAGAAACGTGGCTGGGTCAGGCACTTCTGGGAGGAGTAGGAACATATGAACAAACTGATGAGCAATGGCACAAACGGGACAAATGGCGCAATGGTCCTGCGCATCGGCCATCTCTATCCGACGCTGATGAGCGTGGCCGCCGACCGGGGCAACCTCTTCTCCATCGAGAAACGCTGCCAGTGGCGCGGCATCCCCATTGAAGTCGAGCCGATTTATGTCAAGCAGACGCCGGATTTCACGCGCTACGATCTGATTCTGCTGCACGGCGCAGCGGACCGCGAGATGGAGGTGGCGGCGAAGGATATCCAGACGAAAGCGGCTTCGCTGCGTGAGGCTGCCGAGGGCGGTACGGTCTTTCTTAGCGTCTGTGCTGGCTACCAGCTCCTGGGCCACTACTACAAACCTTTCCAGGGACCCGAACTCAAAGGCGTAGGACTGCTCGACCTCTATACCGAGGGTGGCAGTACCCGCTTCATGACGCATATGGCGCTCGAAACCGAGTTTCCAGAGACGGGCAAGCTGGTGCTGGTCGGCTATGAAAACCATAGCGGGCGCACGTATCTCGGCCCTCAGGCCAGGCCGCTTGGTAAGGTGCTGGCCGGCTGGGGCAATAACGGGAAAGATGGCTACGAAGGCGCGATTTACAAGAACGTCTTTGGCACTTATATGCACGGCCCGATTCTGCCAAAAAATCCACGCTTCACCGATCTGCTGATCCAGCGCGCGCTTGAGCGCCGCTATGGTAAGATTACATTGTCGCCACTCGACGACGCGACAGAAAATGCCGCCCACCAGGCCGCGCTGAAACTGGCAATGGAGTTCAAAGGTACCGTGTCAGCTATCGAGGCAACTCCCTGGAGACGTTGAAAGGCCGTAAGAGTATCTGTATCATGGGCTAATTGGAAAGTGTTGTGTAACGAGAGGATTGCATGTTATGCCAGCAAAACATCGGTTGCCAGTCTTTTTTCTGCTCTGTTTCCTCGCCAGTTCACTCATAGCCTGTAATCTGCTCTCGGAAGTCACCGTCAATGGCACGCCTGTTGTCTCGTCTGGTTCAACGCCGACAATGCCGGGGCTGGACGCGCCGCTCAATGCCTGGGCGCAGGTCGCGCCGGGCGTGGAGATTCGCGCGGAATACTGGAAAAGCGCGGGCAAAAACGAGGATACCGTGATTATCACGCGCCTCGATCTGCGCCAGGTGCATATCAGTATCGGCTACCAGCCCGATAAGCCGCTGACGATGAGTGAGTGGATGAACCAGGCACAGGCGCGCGTGATCATCAATGGTGGCTATTTCGACAAAAACAACAGACCCACCGGGCTGCTGGTCTCGGATGGCACTGTCACCGGCACATCCTACCAGGGCTTTGGTGGCATGCTCGCTGTCGATAGCCAGAATCATGTCACCCTGCGCTCTCTGCGCCAGCAGCCCTATAAAGCTTCCCTTGACCGGCTCCAGCAGGCCACGCAGTCCTCGCCCATGCTCATGCTCGACGGCAAACGCACACAGTTTGACTCTAATGCGGCCAGCCAGCGCCGTAGCGTCGCTGCGATGGATAAGCAGGGCCGCCTGCTCTTTATCGTCAGTCCCGCACAATCCTTCTCGCTCGACGAGCTGGCGGATCTGCTGGTAGCTTCCGACCTTTCCTTACAAAGCGCTCTCAACCTTGATGGCGGGGCCTCGACCGGCCTCTATGTACGAGGAAAAGATAAAAAGGTCTCCGTCGATGCGCTCACACCCCTGCCCATCGTCATCATTGTGAAGTAGCTGCTCATGTTGTATATTCACCGTTGATCCTGACGTATTCGTAGGAGAGGTCGCAGCCCCAGACGGTGGCGTGCGCTTCTCCCAGGCCAAGCGCCACGCGAATCGTCACCTCTTTATTGCGCAGATAAGCCGTTAACTGCTCCAGATTCTCCTCTCCCAGCGCCCCCCCTTTGTAGACGGGTAGATCGCCAAAGGCAATCGTGACGTTTTCCGGCACGATCTCGGTCTGCTCCTCACATTTGCCAATCGCCATTGCCACACGTCCCCAGTTTGGATCAGCGCCGAAGATCGCAGTCTTGACGAGCGGCGAGTTGACAATCGCTTTAGCAACGCGCTTCGCCTGAGCAAAGCTGCCTGCCTGCTCGACGACAACTTCGAGCAATTTTGTCGCGCCTTCGCCATCCCTGGCGATCTCTTTCGCCAGCTCGATGGCCATTGCTGTAAGCGCCCGGCGAAATTCGTCAAGATCGACCTCGCCGGCCAGGCCATTCGCCATGATGGCAACAGTATCGCTGGTGCTTGTGTCACCATCGACGCTGACCATGTTGAAGGAGAGGTCAACCGCCTCTTTGAGGAACTGCTTGAGCAGACCGGGCGCAATTCGCGCATCGGTGACGAAGTAGCTGAGCATGGTTGCCATGTTGGGTTCGATCATGCCCGATCCTTTCGCCATACCGACGAGCATAGCATCACCAATCTTGCAGGCGCGAATCTTGGGATAGGTGTCAGTGGTCATGATGGCCTGCGCGCATAATTCAAGCTCACCTTCGCGCAGTTCGCCGCCAATGCCCTCAATAGCCCTGAGCATCTTCTCTACCGGCAACTGGCGTCCAATGACGCCAGTTGACGAGAGCAAAATGTCACCGGCGGCTATATCCAGTTCCGCTGCCACACGCCCGATGATGGCATGAACAGCAGCAAGGCCCTGCTCACCGGTGGCAACGTTGGCGTTTTTGCTGTTAATCACAAACGCTTGCAAGCGCCCATCGGCAACGTGCTCTCGTCCGACCAGGATAGCCGCGCCACAGAAACGGCTCTGTGTGAACATGGCAGCAGCAGATGCCGGTACCTCTGAGACGATAACGGCAAAGTCGAGCGTGTCATCCTTGATGCCGATGTTTTTGACACAGGAGAGAAATCCGCGTGGATAACAAGAAAGTTTTTGCATTTTTAGCCTCGCGGCAGAGGAAGCGTGAAGAATGCGGCATCCGATACTTCATGCCAGCCATGCTTGGCGTAGAAACCGCGCTGATACGATTCGCGGGTACGCCGATTCATCAGTGTGAGGCGAGTACAACCTCGCTTGCGTGCGTACTCGCTGACAGCATCAAGCAGGCGGCCACCGATCCCTCGGTCTGTCATAGCAGGATGGAGAAACAGCTCGGAAACATAGCCGTCATGGCCAAATGCCAGGTTAGGGAACCAGTGAACGGCGACATAGCCAACCACGCCATGCGGCTTGCTTTCAGCAACCAGTATCGTATGAGTTTTTTCGATCTGGCAGCGGGCAATACGTGCGGCAATCTGCACCTGAGTCTGGGCAACAGGTTGTCTGTTGATATGCTCAAACCAGCCCAGTGCATGCAGGATCGCCGCAATCCCGTCACAATCCTCTACGCGGGCCTCGCGTATGGTCACATCAGCCTGTTCTGTTTCGGTTTGCGCTGTTTCGGTAGCCATCAGTATTGCTGCCTCTCTTCTACTGATCATTTCCTGACCTTTCTTCCTCTCGGAATCTTCCCAATTATCTTATATAGAAAGATTTATTATTTCTTCTTGTATTGCCTGGATAGCTTGTGACGGCGAGACGATACGGCTCTCGCCCTGCGTACGCCGCTTCAGTTCCACGCCGCCATTTTTCAGCGAGCGTTTGCTCACCACTGCGCGCAACGGCAGACCGAGCAGGTCCGCGTCATTGAACTTGACGCCGGCGGATTCGGCGCGATCATCGAACAACACCTCGATGCCTGCCGTAAGAAGACCAGTATAGAGTTGTTCGGCGGTGGTTCTGATCTCTTCTTTCTCCAGGTCCAGGCCAACCAGCATGACGTGATAGGGAGAGATAGCAGGCGGCCAGATAAGCCCTTTCTCATCATGGTTCTGCTCAACAACGGCTCCCATCACGCGCCCGATGCCGATGCCATAACAGCCCATCTGCAATGGTCGCGTCATCCCTTCCGCATCGAGGTAGGTTGCCTCAAACGGCTCGCTATAGCGCGTGCCAAGCTTGAAGATGTGAGCCAGTTCGCTGCCACGTACCATGCGTAGCACGCTGCCGCAGCGAGCGCACGTTGCGCCATCATAAGCGGAAGCAATATCTCCCCAGGTGTCCACGCGGAAATCGCGTGGATAATTGACGTTCTTTCTATGATAATCGGCCCGGTCCGCGCCTGCCACAAAGTTATTGCCCTGGCGCAGCGAGATGTCGGCAAGGATCAGGAGATCCGCGCTTTTGTTGAGTGGCGAGGTATAGCCGGCGATGATCTTCGCTCCGCCCAACTCTTCAGGTGTTGCCAGGTGCAGGTCAGTTACGCGCACACCGGCCTGGGAGAGCGCGTTTGCCAGTTTAACCTCGTTGACTTCCAGGTCACCGCGCACCACAACCAGGATGAGCCGGCTCCCGGCGCTATAGCAGACGGCCTTGATGGTTTTTGACGTGGGGATATGCAGAAAAGCCGCCAGGTCGCTGATCGACATACAGCCGGGTGTATACACTTCTTCCAGCGCGGCTGCCGGTTCGTCTGGTTGTTCGCCGCGCATAAATTCAGCCTTTTCACGATTGGCTGCATAGCCGCAGGAGTCACAGACCAGCGCGTCATCCTCGCCGGCATCGGTGAGGGCGAGGAATTCCTGTGAGTCTTTGCCGCCGATGGCTCCGCTGTCAGCTTCGACAACGATGAAACGCAAACCGCAGCGCGTGAAGATGGCCTGGTAGGCTGAGGAGATGGCGCGATAGCTGGCATCCAGCCCTTCCTCGTCGGCATCGAAGCTGTAGAGATCCTTCATCATGAATTCGCGTGTGCGCAGCAGGCCGCCGCGTGGACGTAGTTCGTCTCGCACTTTGACCTGGATCTGGTAGAGTCGCTGTGGCAGATCACGGTAGCTGCGCACGAATTCTTTTGCCAGCAGCGTCACAACTTCTTCATGCGTTGGAGCGAGCACCAGTCTGCGCGCGCGGCGGTCTGTGACATGAAACAGCACATCGACAGTTTCCGCGCGGGCTGGGCCACCATCGGCAGGCGGCTTCTCCCAGAGGTCAAGCGGCTGAAGTACGGGCATCAGCACTTCCAGTCCACCGATTCTATTCATCTCCTCGCGGATAATCTGCGCGATTTTATGCAGCACTCGCGTCCCCAGAGGTAGAAAACTGTAGACGCCAGTTGTGAGCTGGCGAATGAAGCCAGCTCGCACCAGCAGATCGTAGTTTGCGCTCTCTCCTTCACGCGGCGCCGCACGCAACGTTGTGGTCAACAGGCGTGAAACTCGCATGGCCGGTTTTCCTTTCGGTTAGTAAGCGCGGGCGAAGATGGCTTCGCAGGTAGCCGGTTTGCCGGTATAAATGCATTTGCCCTGGACGCTGCCTTCCGGCTGATCGAACGGGATGACGCGCAGCGTCGCTTTTGTCTCCTCTTTGATCGCCAGCTCGGCAGCACTGTCCTCAGCCCATTTCACACGCACGAAGCCGCGTTTTTCAGCGATGATCTTTTTGAACTCGTCGTAGCTTTCGGTGTAATGCGTATTCTGTTCGCGGAACTCCAGCGCCCTCTGGTAGAGATCATGCTGCACCGTTTCCAGCAGCGCAGGCAGGCGTGTCTCCAGAGCTTCGACGGGAACCGACTCTTTCGCGCGGGTGTCGCGGCGCACCAGCATGACGCTGTTATTCTGCACGTCGCGCGGCCCGATCTCCATGCGTACCGGTACGCCACGCAGCTCCCATTCGTTGTATTTCCAGCCCGGCGTGTTCTCGCTCCAGTCAGTCTTGAAGCGCACCTTGCCTTTGAGCATTTTCTCCACACGCTCGATCAGCGCGCTCACGACAGCTTTATCGGCATCTTTGCGCCAGATTGGCACGATCACCGTCTGGTACGGTGCGATGCGTGGCGGCAGGATCAGGCCGGAGCTGTCACCGTGTACCATGATGATGCCGCCGACCATGCGCGTGCTCAGTCCCCAGCTCGTAGTGTGGCAATACTTGCGTTGTCCGTCAGCATCGAGAAACTGGATATCGAAGCCCTTTGCAAAGTTCGTACCGAGGTTGTGACTGGTGCCTGATTGTAGCGCCTTGCCATCGCGCATCAGCGACTCAATCGAGTAGGTGCGCAGTGCTCCGGCAAATTTCTCGTTCTCGCTCTTGCGCCCGGTCAGGACCGGAATAGCCAGGTCCTCCTCAACGAACGCACGATAGACTTCCAGCATCATACGTGTGCGCTCCTCGGCCTCTTCGGCGGAGCGATGAGCGGTATGGCCCTCCTGCCAGAGAAACTCTGCTGTACGCAGGAACAGGACCGTACGCTTCTCCCAGCGCATGACGTTGTTCCACAGGTTGATCAGCAGAGGCAGGTCGCGGTAGCTCTGTATCCAGCGTGCGTAGCTATAGCCGATGATCGTCTCGCTGGTCGGGCGAATCGCCAGCGGTTCCTCCAGTTCCTCGCCGCCGCCACGTGTCACCCAGGCCACTTCTGGTGCGAAGCCTTCGACGTGCTCTGCCTCACGCTCAAGAAAACTGCGCGGGATGAGCAGCGGGAAGTAAGCGTTGACCACGCCGGTCTCTTTGAAGCGCGCATCGAGCAGATGCTGCATATTCTCCCAGATGGCATAGCCATAGGGACGAATGATCATACAGCCGCGCACCGGCGCGTAATCGGCCAGCTCAGCCTTACGCACAACCTGGTTATACCACTGCGAAAAATTGTCTTCCTGGTCAGTAATCTCTTCTACAAATTTCGTCTCTTCAGCCATACACTTCTCCCGATAAGGTATTTAGAAGTCCTGCGAGTTCCTGTGCTTGCTACCAGAGTCAACGACCTCCGCTCTCTGAGCGGAGGCTTGTAATTACCTCTGGACTCCACCG
>JADBKA010000394.1 GCA_014896635.1 Ktedonobacteraceae bacterium | reverse complement strand
ATAGGCGGGATTGTTGGCAGGCGCGACTACCACGCGCTCACGCATCTCACGCTCGCGCAATTTGGGAATCTCGACAAAGGCGGAGCGCAGGATGGACTTCTCGCCTTCGCGTTCCACGTTATAGCGGTTTTGCTCTTCCAGCAGGCTTGCGAAGACACCGCCCTTGCGTTTCAGCTCCTTAAATGTCCCTTGCTCTACAATGCGCCCTTCTTTGAGGACGATGATCTCATCGACGTTGCCCAGTGTGCTGAGGCGGTGCGAGATCATCAACACGGTGCGTCCGACGACCAGCTTGTCCAGCGCGTGCATCACCTCGGCTTCGGACTCCACATCCAGGCTGGCGGTTGGCTCATCCAGGATCAGAATGGGTGCATCACGCAGAATCGCGCGCGCAATTGCCATGCGCTGGCGCTGACCGCCGGAGAGGTCGCGGCCCTGCTCGCGTAGCACGCGGTCGTAGCCACCAAGGCGATTGACGATCACATCATGAATATTAGCCTTTTTAGCGGCATCAATAATTTCGGCCTCGCTGGCACCGGGGCGTCCAATCTCGATATTCTCGCGGATCGTCCCCTCGAACAACACCGACTCTTGTAACACCATACTGACATTCTGGCGCAAGATGCGTAGAGGATACATACGGTTATCGACGCCATCCAGACGCACGGAGCCGCCCTGGATCTCGTAGAAGCGCGGGATGAGCTTGACCAGCGTGGTCTTGCCGCCACCGGAGAGACCCACCAGAGCCACTTTCTTGCCCGCCGGAATGTGCAAGTTAATGCCTTTAAGAATAGGATGATCGGGCGTATAACTGAAGGTAACGTTGTCGAATTCGATCTCGCCGCGCAGCTTTTGTGGGCCGTAATAGGCTCCGGCCTGGTCAACCACCTCTGGCGCTTCGTCGAGAACCTCCTGGATGCGTTCGGCCCCGGCGGCTGCGTTGGTTGCTACGTTCGTCAGCTTCGACAGGTCCTTCATCGGCTGGAACAGATTGTTGACATTGCCGATAAAGACGGCAACGGTACCGACGGTAATTGTGAACTTTGGAATGGTCAGGAAGAGCAGGTGGAAGCTATAGCCGACCGAGACATAGTAGCCCACGCCCGTGATAACCGCCGTACCAACCGCTACCAGGAAGGTGACGAGCGGAGTAAATTGTGCCTGTAGCCCTCCGGCGCGCATACCCGCCTTGCGCGTCTTCTCGGCATATTTGTTAAAGCGTAGAGCTTCGCGCTCTTCTAGGGTGAACGCTTTGAGAACAGTAATTGCCCCGACATCTTCAACGGCGACATTGGCAACCTCACCGGCGGCCTTGGCAGCTTTTTTGCTGGCGGCCTTGATGCCTCGCGTGTAGCTGAAGACCACGACGAAGAGCGCTGGCACAATAATAATGGAGAGTTCGGTAAAGGGAACGCTCAACGAGAGCATGACTATGATGGCGCTGACAAGCGTTAAGATGCCGCCCAACAGATCAACCAGACCATCCGTCACCAGCTTTTCGATGTTGCTGATGTCGCCGGTTACACGTTGAACGATGTCACCTTTTTTCTGTTTGCCATGCCAGTCCAGTGAGAGCCGTTCCAGATGGCTGAAAAGTTGCTTGCGCAGGCGGGCCGAGAGATTCTGAGCGATTTGGGAAGCTGCAAACTGCTGAAAGTAAGAGAGCAGGCCGGTAGCAAGGCCAAGAATGATCAGCGCGAGAGCTGAGAAGATCAGTACACCCGCAACGGTGTGTACCTCGCCGTGATGCAGCCCTGCTTTGGAGCCAAACTGGTCAAAGAAGGTGATGATGCTGTCGAGAGGGCCGACAGTAGGGTCTTTATGAGCCGTCACCTTGTCTAGCATAAATTTACCGGCGAAAAGTAGACCCTGGGCCACCACCACCTGGAGTACTGCGGCTATCATGACGAGAACGACGAGAAAGCGATAGCCACGTAAGTTTTTGAAGAGGAAGCTAAAGAGCATTAGCTATTCCCCCTTTCTGCCGGATCGCTCAGGCAAGAGGCAATTTCATTGAGTATGGAAACGAGTTCTTGTGGACGAGGGCTATTGAGGCGATTGACCCGGCGTGTGGCGATCTTGAAGAGTAGCGCAGCTTCGTAGTCGCGCGCGCGCGCCAGCGTTGCATCAATTGTGTTTGACGATATCCCGTGAGCGAGCATGGCCTCGCGGTATGACTGGCGAAATGTCTCTGCCGCCGCCTCGAACCAGGCCCGTGTACCCTGTCGATGGTACCAGAGGCCGCTGGGACGCAGGTAGGCCAGGAAGTAACCGACATCCAGCGCCGGGTCGGCCAGGCAGAGGCCATCGAAATCAACAACAAAGACGCGATGGCTGTGGAAGAGCAACTGGCTGGCCTTGAAACCACCGTGCGCGGGTCGATACTCCGGGGGCTGCAAGCTGCTTAAGCGGCTGGCAAGCCGTCGGGCCAGTTGCTGTACCTCTGTCGCTTGAGCGGTGTAGCGCCCGGCAATGAGCGCGGCTCGTTCGAGGGCGCGTTTGGCCTCTTTGGCTCCCGTGCGTAAGGTATCTGATGGCAGCATGATGGTGCTGGTGTGCAAGCGGGCCAGCGCCTGACCGGTAAGCTGTAGTTCTTCCTCTGGGATCAGTACCTCAAGGAGCTGCCCACCGGAACCACG
>JADBKA010000080.1 GCA_014896635.1 Ktedonobacteraceae bacterium | reverse complement strand
GGCTTTCGCACCCTGCGGGACGCCTGGGTGGGCGACAACCGCACCGTCGAGGAAGATGGCGATGTTCAGGATCGCCAGCGTCTCCGCCGACTGGCCTGAAGCCGTAGCCAGCGCTCCCACACCGCCTTCCAGAGCGGCGATGCGGCGCTCAAAAGCATCTTGCGTCGGGTTCATAATGCGCGTATAGATATTGCCAAATTGTTTGAGACCAAAAAGATTGGCAGCATGTTCATGGCTATCAAACACATAGGAAGATGTTTGATAGATAGGAACAGCACGCGCTCCAGTCGCGCTATCAGCCGTCTCCTGCCCGGCATGTAAAGAAAGCGTTTCAAACCCATAGCTGCGTTTACTATTGAGTGCCATAAGAACGTCTTGCTCCTTTATGCTATGTGAGAAAGTGCCGCCGTCATCTGCTCCCACTCCTTGAGGAAGGCATCATGGCCATGCGGCGAGTCTAGTTCCACGTAGGTTGCGTCCCCACCCAGGGCGCGCACTTTTTCGGCCAGCGCACGTACGCGCGCCGCCGGGAAGAGAAAATCCGAACGGATTCCGACGAAGAGCGCCTTGCTGCGAATACGGCGTAGCGCCGCTTGCAATGAAGGATAGCCCTCACCGGCATCGTAGAGATCCATCGCGCGACTAAGATAGAGATAGCTATTCGCATCGAAACGCTGCGTCAGCGTCTCACCCTGGTAGTAGAGATAGCCCTCGACGTCGAAGCGATGTCCCAGATCGGGATAGCAGGTGGGAGAGGGGATCTCTGGACGCCGGGCAGGCTGGCGGCTGAAGCGCAGTTCCATCGCTTCTTCGCTCTGATACGTAATCATCGCCAGCATACGCGCGATTGCCAGGCCGGCATCCGGCCTGCGTAGAGGTGAATAATCGCCGCATTGCCAGTTGGGATCGGCCATGATCGCCTGGCGCTGTACTTCACTGAAGGCTATTGCCTGCGCCGTTAACGCTTCAGTAGCCGCGATCACCGCGACTTTTTCTACCATCTCAGGATAGCTTATTGCCCACTCCAATGCCTGCTGCCCGCCTATCGATCCGCCAGCGATCAGCGCGATCCGGCGCACTCCCAGATGTTCCAGCAGCATCTGTTGCGCAACCACCATATCGTGAATCGTGACCAGCGGGAAACGCATTCCGTAAGGGCGCCCGGTACGTGGATCGATTGACGAAGGACCGCTGCTGCCATAGCAACCGCCAACGACGTTTGAGCAAACCACAAAATAACGTGAGGTGTCAAAAGGTCGTCCAGGGCCGATCAGCGGATTCCACCACGCGGCTTTGGGATCGTCGGGCCGCTCAGCATCATGTGCATGCGAACTACCGGTGAGCGCGTGAGTAATCAGGATGGCGTTGTTGCCCTCTGCATTGAGGGTTCCCCACGTCTCATATGCCAGCATGAGGGGCCTGATTTGCCCACCACGCCGCAATGGCAGGTGATCAAAAGTAACGGTCCTGTACGATTGCACCTGATTTGTAGGGAAGCTTTGCCAGCTCCTCACTGCGGTGGAACGGTCCAGTTGTACCACCATCGGACACTCCTTCCTGAAAAAACCTGAAAAAAGGGAACAAAAAAACCCTCTACCCTTACAGGGGCGAGAGTTAACGATTTCGCGGTACCACCCTGGTTTGTTGACACCTCGCGGCGCCAACCTTTGTGAGTGCCGGGCTGTACGAAACGCACATAGCAGAGCTATGGCCGGATGAAGAGTAAGATAATACCCACCTTTTGCACCAGCACTCTAAGCCTGTAACGTGGCTAACTACGGCGTAGCCTACTCGCCCGTCCGATAGACAGAGCCTTCAGCCTGCAACTGGGAGGCCATTTTCGATGCTGGAACGGCGCCGGCTTCTCATCGCCCCGGCTCTCTGTAGCCGTCCGTAGCACCTACTCTTCCTCTTCAACGTCATTACTCTATGATTGTTTGCCTGTAAAGTGCTTTTCTATACGCAGGTAACAAAAAAGCCCCGATCCTGGGGCTTGCCACTTCGCATATCCCCTCATCTTGCGGATTGCTCCGCCGGAATTGGCACCCTGCCTGCTACATTGCGAGCGGGTTGCCGGGCTTCACAGGGCCGTTTCCCTCCACCTCTCTGGATGAGAGCAGTTGTATCACTGCATCTATCAAGTTGTCAAAGAGTCTCCTGGTGAGACCTCGCTATGAATTTTATGCTTGTCATCAAGTATACCCAGAAACGAAAAAGTTTGTCAAGAGCATAACGGCTCAGAGTTATGTGCATCATGCACACAAGTTGCTTCCCTTCCCTGGTTGTGTTTGCTGTTGAAGCAATCAGCCATCCTATGGAACCTTGTTTTATTAATAATTTATACTACCTTTACAAGGGACTTGTCTCCAGTAACAGGAGATCGTACGATAGAGCGGTCTAAACATTTATTTAAGAGGATATTATGATTCGTCTGAAAGTTAAGGAGGTTGCGGAGCGAAAGAAGATCAGCATGACTCGTCTATCGAGAATTGCAGATGTGAATTACAAGACGATTCGCGCGCTCTTCTCCGATCCCTACCGTGACGTTGCCTACAGCACCTTAGACAAGATCGCCAGGGCCTTGAAGGTGACTATCGACGACCTGGTTGAACGATTACCAGACCCGGAATCGCCGGACGAATCGTAATTGTTGTATGGGATAGCGAGCGCGTCCCGTGCAGAAAAAAAGAGAAGAGGATTCAGGGAGATGGGCTGTCAGGGGACATCTCCCTCTCCCTTTTTCTTTTCCTCTTCCTCTTCCTGGCTTCAATGCCACACTGCTTAGCTCAGGCGTTCGATGATCATAGCATTTGCCATACCGCCGCCTTCGCACATCGTCTGGAGGCCATAGCGACTTTCGCTGCGCTCCAGTTCATTCAGGAGGAACGTTGTCAGGCGCGCGCCCGAAGCGCCCAGGGGATGGCCGATGGCGATGGCGCCGCCGTTGACGTTAACTTTTTGCATATCGGCCCGGAGTTCATGTTGCCAGGCCAGCACGACGCTGGCAAAAGCTTCATTGATTTCAATACGGTCGATCTGTTCCAGCGTCAGACCGGCTTTGTCGAGCACTTTGCGCGTGGCAGGTATTGGCGCGGTAAGCATGTAGATGGGGTTGTCGCCGGCCAGAGCGAAGGCGACGAAACGCGCACGTGGTCTGAGGCCCAGGCGCTCGGCAATGCCGCGTTCCATGAGCAGGACTGCCGCCGCGCCGTCGCTGATCTGAGAGGAATTGCCGGCGGTAATCAGACCATCGGGCTTGAAAGACGGTTTCAGGTTCGCCAGTTTCTCCATACTCGTGTCGGTGCGCACGCCTTCATCCCGCTCAAAGCGCGATGTTGTGCCATCTTCGTTCTGCACAGGAACAGGCACAATCTGAGAGGCAAAGCGGCCTTCGGCAATCGCTTGAGCGGCCCGGCGATGGCTCTCCAGGCTGAGCGCATCGAGTTGTTGCCGACTCAGCTCCCACTTCTGTGCCAGCAGTTCAGCACTGATCCCCTGATGGACCAGCTTGCCATCATAGCGTTGCACCATGAGAGGTCCGAAAGGCTCGCCCGGTCCCTGCGCGCTTGACCCCATCGGCACGCGCGTCATCGACTCGACGCCGCCTGCGATGACGATATCGTAGGCACCGCTCATAATACCCTGTGCGGCAAAATGGATGGCCTGCTGGCTCGATCCACACTGGCGATCTATGGTCGTACCTGGCACACTCTCAGGGAAGCCGGCAGCCAGCACGGCGTTGCGTCCCACATTCCAGGACTGCTCACCGACCTGGCTGACACAGCCTACGATTACATCATCAACCAGCCCGGCATCCAGGCTGTTGCGCTCGACCAGCGTCTTTAAAACCAGGGCCATTAAATCGACAGGATGCCAGTCTTTCAGCTTTCCGTTGCGGCGTCCAACGGGCGTTCGTACAGCGTCTACGATGACAGCTTCTCTCATCGTCGTCATGAGTACCTCCAGAAAAAATCCGAGTCGCAACACTATACATGTTGTAGTATAGCATGAGTATAGCATATGCACACGGGCTTCGTCCGCTTTCCACAAGTGGTCAGCTTAGCAGCAGGTCAACCGGCGACTATTGGATTTTCTGTCCGATGAAATCGTAAAAAACGTACTGTGACTTATACGCTTCCCACTCTCGAATTACTTCCTCTAACATTCTATCATACTGCTGAGGTTGGTAGCCAAGCAGTGCGACAAAGGCATCCTTAAACGATCTTTCGATAGCAGTCATGTCCGCTAGCATCAGGTTGCCCAGGCGCCCTCCCCAGCGACCAACGGGAACCGGGAAGGCTCTCTTTTGCACATTGCTCAGCCCGGCCTGCTGGAGCAACTTGTCCAGAGATGATGTAATTGTGGTATCAATGCCACGTTTAGCCGCAATACGAATCACCTGCTGCGATATCTCCTGCGTACGGGGACCGGCAGGATGAAAGCCGGTGCCATCGGATTCGACCAGCTCGATCCAGCCGCCCGGCCGGGTCACGCGCACCAGGTCGTGGATTACTTCAGACCACGACGTTGCGGGTATGGCGCCAATCAGGAGGCGCTGATGCACATAATCAAACGTGGCATCCTTAAAAGGCAGACCTTGCAACAGATTCCCCCGCACAAACTCGTAGTTCCCCTGCCTGACCGGCTTCTCCATGTCGAAACCAACCACTTTTGCACCCGGAAACTGCTCTTTCATCTCATGCGCCCAGATACCGGTGCCGCATCCAACATCTAGAATGGACTGCGGATTCTGGAGAGGCGCCAGAAAATTACCCTGAAATACGTAGCGTAGTGCGTAGTGCTGAAAGTCCAGCCGGTTCTCTTCATCCAGGTCCTTCGGCAACACATAGGGCATATCATCACGGAAGCGGCGCTCTACGCTCAAAGGGGGCAGGCTGGGTGTATAAGGCGTAGGCGATGTAGACGGCGGGGCAGGCGTCTCCTGCGTGCGGGGACGCCGGGAACGACGACGGAATGGCCACATGCTTTTACTTCTACCTCGCTGTTTTGTCTAAGTGAAAATAAAGTCTGCTTAGAGGACATTATATAGCACAATCAAGATCTGGACGAGATAAAAAATCGGAAAAGGGCATTAAAAAGTTATAAAGGTTACAGAAAAGCTTCCTCGATCCAGGGGCCGGCCCGGCAGGAGACGATCAGCCTCCTGCCATTCGTGCCTTTAATAAATGATGATCATGGTGTTGTAACTCGTGCGGTTGTAGAGCCAGGCAGCCTGGTCTTCCCGAATGTTGACGCAACCATGCGTGCCATAAGAGGCGCTGACATTGCCACTGGAGTCGATATGGTAGAATTGCGTGCCGGGGCCGTAGTCATTGCGCCACCAGGAGTCGTGCAGGAAGTAGCCGCCTTCATGATACAGGATGGCATAGTTGATCTTTGTTGGCTCGTAGTAATAGGGCGAACCTTTAGGATACGGCGAGCGGAATTCGGTATTTGTCAGACGCCAGAGCGGACGCCAGAGACCCGGCACTGCTGGCAACTCTGGCCGCCCGGCAGTGATCAGGAAACCGCGCACGAGCTTGCCGTTCTCGTACAGGCGTAACGCCTGTTCAATCGTCGAGACAACAATGACCTGGGCATTCTGTAACTTGTAACGATCAAGCAATTGCAGATCCGTCTGATGCACCTGATCATAGGGCGTTTTATCCTTGTAATCCTGCTCCAGCATCTGGAGATGAAAGTAAGCATTCTGCGCATCGGTCAACGCCTGCTGGTAATCTTCCAGTTTTGTGGCACTGCTCAGTTCGCGGTCCAGGTCCTCACCGATACCCTTCTCCATATAGCTATAGTTGAGCGGATAATTCTTCCCGTCGTATTTATCATAATACATGTGGGCGTTGGCCCAGCTTTGCACTTCCTGGTGGAATTGCTTTACCTGCGCTATAGCCCGGCCTTTGAGCAGGTCTCCTTGCCACGAGGCTTTGTCAGTGGAGACTTTTTTTGAGAAGGCCAGGAAATCGTTCATGGTTTTGACCTGACTGCCTCGCGCGCGGTCATCGTCGAGCAATTTCCGGTAAGCTGTGACATCTATGCCATCTTTTTGCATTTCCTGTACTTCAGCTTCGAGTTCGTCTAGCTTTTTGGTGACGAGATCTGGAATAAGCTGCTGGTACTGCGTCGCCAGTTGCTGATTCTGATTGTCGATCTGCTGTCCCACCTGTTGCAGCGCCGATGGTGTGACCGCTTTCACAATGGCAGCTTTGTCATCGTTGTACTGTTGCTGTGGTTCGCTCACATCCACTTTTTCACCCTTCAGCAGGGCAATTACTTCGCCGAGCGTCTTCAGCTTTTCCATCACGTCTGGCAACATATTCAACGTTGCCGTTGCATCGTTGACCTGCCGGCTGATGGCGAGGTACTGGCCGGGAGTCGTAGCCTGCTTGAACTGCATCGCATTCTGCTGGTAGATCTGCGCCGGCGCATCTACCGGCAGGTTGGCGGAACGTTTCTGAGCGAGCGTTTTCTGCAAGGCGAGCAGTGCGGTCTGCGTCTGCACTCTGAGCTGCTCCGTTGTCACCTGCACAACACCCTGCGTCTGTATCCTGAGTTGCTGATAGCGGATCGCAAGATTATGATAGTAGTCGGTTGCTGCCTGGTCATTAAAAAGCGTCAACGGAGCGCGCGACTGATCAAGCGCCTGCTTCTGAAGAATAATGGTATCCAGGGATGTCTGCGGCATGCCGATATCCCGCGCCTGCTGCAATGCCTGATTCAAGCTGATACGGTTCTGATTCGCCTGCTGCTGAGCATGTGGATCACCACTACAGGCGCTCAATAACATCGACAGTACACTCAAGAGTACCAGAGCAAGCATCAGACGCGCCAGAACTGTGACGGCAGGCCGTTTCTTTTTACTGCGCCCCGCTTGCAGCACAACAGTTTCCTTTTGCATACTCTTCTTTATTCTTACTTGTTTTTCAATAAACCCGACTCAAGTTGATTGAAGGCTATCATTAGCAATCGAACGATGAGAGAAAAAGTTAAAAAGCTATGCTCTCATAGCAGAGCCACTTAAAAAATGGTACTATAGCAATCCCTCAGACTCTGTCCGAGAACTGGCAGTTCCTGGACTCTCGCTTACGATCATCCCCTATTTAATCAGAAGAAATAGAAAAGCGCAATAGAGCGACTAACCATACTCACGTAGAATATCAAATCCGTATAAAAAGAAAAAGGAGGGCATCCCCATGTGCGTGAACTTGAGAGAGTATCCTTCCTCTCCAAAAAAGGAAAAAGGGGGTTTCGGGGAACACCCTGTTCCCCTCTGGGGAACCCTCATTGTACAAACTGATCTGCGAATTACCGCTGGTACTGTTGCTGGTAAGCAGGCTGGCCGAACATGATGCGCCCACGGCTGCCAGGAGGACGCTGACCAAAGAATAGGTAGAGCAGCGGTCCTATAAAAGGCAGCAGCCAGACAACCACCAGCCAGATCAGCTTGCCAGTCAAGGTGTGATCGTCTTCCAGAATCATCAACGTTTCTATAATTTGCCCGACTACAGGGATAAAAATGATTATCAGGAATAGTAATGAATTGGCGATACAGCCTCTTCCTTCTGATCCTGCCATTGTTTGTTTCCTCTCCTGTTATACAGCCCTCTCCTGAAGAGGGAAAAAGGAAAGTGGGACACTCCCCACCACGAGGCAAGCCCCTGGCCCCCTTCCATCTTTTGTACGACTGTACGCCTGGCAGCGTTGCAAATCTCACATTGGCACGAACTCTACGGCGTCGGCGGCAATCTGCGCGCCACTGCCGCCAGTGCCGTTGGAGAGCACGACACGTCCATGCATGTTGGCGCGAAAGTAGTAACTGCCGATGCTGACCCACTGCGGACCCGTATTCACTCTGCCGTAGGCTCCAGCAAACGAGCCGATATGTGACTGATCAACGTAAACGACATGGCGTACTTCCACGCCGGGCCGGCCAGGATCGGCACTGTAGATGGTGTAAGGCGCCCAGCCGCTGCTGGCGTGGTTATCGTTCACGAACACTCCCACCTCATAGTAACCATCACGTGGCAGGCGCGGAGTCCAGGTGGCAGTGGCGGTCGCTCTCACTGCGGTCGTGGTCCAGTGCAAGGCTCCGCGTATATCACTGTTGCCGGCACTACGTGTCCATCTGCCACTGCTGCTCCAGCCTGGTCCACCGTCATCTACTAGAATCGCTCCTGGATACGTGGCACGGCCCGCCAGCCGGGGCGCCTGCTGCGGAGCCGCCGGCCTGCTGGTCCACAGGTAGCGGTCCGCTACAATATTGGGATCGCGCCCGCGTCCAGACCAGCCGAAGGGATCAGTTGCCTGCCAGCGCGGCAGATAGTACGTGGACATATGCAGGTGTGGACCGGTTGCAGATCCTGTCGTGCCACTGGTGCCGATCTGCCACTGATTTCCCACAGTATCACCGACAGCCACCGTGATCGCGCTCAGATGCCCGTAAGCTGTCGCTATACCATTGCCATGATCAATCGCTACCCACAGGCCAAACGAGGCATTGTGGTTGAGCTGGTTGTACCAGCCAGCCCGTATCACTTTTCCCCTGGCCGCACTTAGCACCGGCTCAAAGTACAGATTCAGATCATAGCCATTATGTCCATCATAACAGTTCACGCCTGCCGAGCACGAACTTAACGAAGCACTTTTCCATGTACGACCATCGTAGCGCACAAAAACTCCATCACTGGCATACCAGGGTTTGTCATGATCGACAAACGAGATAGTACGCTGCAATACCGACTGATTCCCGTAATAGGGACGGTAGAGGAAAGGCGCTCCGCTGGCGGCGGAGAGTTCAGTCGCGTTTACCTCCAGATCTGTCATACTGCTGTAAAAGAGAGCACTCGCGGCGCTCGCTATTGCCAGCAGGCAGGCTGCTGTAATGGTAAGAAGGAGATATGCCTGTTTTTTTATAATCATGTGCGCCCCACACTCTCCATCTTCTGTCTTTCACTCTTTAATTTTCTTTCTCCCGCTGGTGTTCAGGCTAAATTTTTATGAGGTCAGGCGGGAAGCGACTTCATCCGATTTTCTGAAAAATGGCTTCGACTTGCTTCACAGGCCGTTCCATGCAAAATTAGTCTAAACATCAATCCCCCATAAGAGAAAAATTGTAGCTCCCCCATCAATGGCGGGGTGCAAGGGGACACCGTTCCCATCCTCAGCTCAGAGCGATGATATGTTGCAATGGCTGAGTGAGCGGTTTCAGGACCGGTAATGTGTGATGGCCGTCGATTTGTGCAGACCAGTAGCGCGGTGTGCTGCCCACGATACGATTGAGCGGATTGAGGGCAGTGAACGTAATACTGGCGCTGTCTGCTGTCCAGGTTGGATTGATGTTCCACTGCACCTGTGTTTGAGCAGGCGAGGCAGCGAGCCAGAAGCGCCGGCTCTGGACCTCTACGACGCCTATCGCGCTCTGCAATGCCTGTGCCTGCGTGTCGGCCAGGTGATCATCGACGTTTGTGCGCACAACACAGGCAATGCTCCGGCTATCAGGCGACCAGACAGGTCTGAAGCCATGTCCCCCATCAACGTCAGCCAGCCAGCGCTGTTCTGTCCCCTGGGCATTCATCAACCAGAGGCCGGCGGGCAGAAAAGGAATAACGCTGTCGGAAAGCCGCTCGTACGCGATATGCGCGCCATCGGGCGACCAGCGAAAAAGACCGGCTATTGCGCGTGCCTCGGCGCCCTCAAGCGCGAACAGGCGTCTGCGCTCACTCCCATCCCGTTTCATCAAAAAAACTGCGCTGCCCTGTCCCAGGCCGGCGGTAGTGGAATAGATGATGCGCCGCCCATCAGGCGAGGGGACGGCATCAATGAGATCGACGGAAGGAACGCCAATCGCAATATTGCGATGCTCGCCGGTTGCGGCATCAACCAGCCAGAGGCCCGGATTCCAGGTTCCTCCATCGAAAGGTGCACCCGGTCCCTGTGGCAGGACCGGGCGATAGAGAAAGGTATGCCCGCTTCCACCGGGCAGCCAGTGCAGAAAATTGCCTGCCACATGCTGCGGCGCCATGTACAGCGTACGCGCATGAGTATCATAGATCCAGACCATTTCGCCGTGATCACTACTGCCGTCAATCGCCAGGTAACGTCCATCAGGCGAAAGAGTGAGGATGTCACGCTATCGGCAGGAGAACGCCGAAAAGGCCCAAACGGCAGGGCTGCGGCGTCTCGGTGCTCCTCATGTGCTCCCTTGCGAGCACGGCCAGGAAGCCTCCGGTGTCTTTGAGAGTATAGTATTTATAGCCTGCTGAGACGGTAACGGTCGAGGACTGAACAATGAGAGTAGAACTGCCGGCATGAGACCCGTTCGTCTCTGTATTCCCTCGTAACCAGTTTTTGCTCAGCGGACCGCCGCCTGTTCCGACTATTCCGGCAACGGCCACAGCGCCTACCAGGAGCACAAAACCAATGATTGTTCTTCGCTTCATCACTACATCCTGCCATCCACATATATCTTCTCCAGTGCTTTTTCGAGAGACCTTAACCTGTCAGATCTCCTGATTCTGCACTTGATAGTTTTTATCGGCAGACAGGCAGATGAGTTCAGGGATGATCGGGCTAATTTTACGAGGAATGCAAAAAACGACGGGCCAGGCGCATCAGCAGAGGATGATAGACTCGCTCATAGGCACCCACAAAACGTATTATGCGGCCTCCCCAGCCGCTTTTGAAGCGGTAGACGCCGGCCATCGCCTCTTCTGGCGCGTCCGTCTCAGGAATACCCCACAGATCGTAGGTAGCAGCTCCCTTTTGCTTCGACCAGCGCATCGCTTCCCATTGGAGCAGGTAATTGGGCATGAGATTACGCTGCTCATTGCTCGAAGCGCCGTAGAGATAGATGGCCTGGCGCGCAAAACAACTGACGAAGATGCCGGCCAGCACCTGCCCATCATATTCGGCCAGTAGCAGCCTGGCCCGATCCTGCACGGTCAGCATTTGCCAGGCGCGCAGGTAGTAATCGACGGTATGAATGCCGAAGCGGTCGCGCTCAGCCGTCACACTCAGCAGGCGATACCAGGCGTACACATCCTGCTCCGAGGCTGCTACGCGCACAGTCACACCCTTACGCATTGCCAGCCGTATATTGTAGCGCCATTTCTCTTTCATCTTTGCTAGCAGTTCTTCCTCAGCAGGCGCCAGGTCCACGACAATCGTCCGTACCGGCTGTACTGCACGCACCGGTTGAACAGGCAACGCATCAAGCCGCTTCCCCACCAGTTCCCCAGCGGGCGTCCCTGCCTCTTCGTCTGGCTCCAGCCAGAGTGCAAGCGCACCATGCCCCGACAAATAATCATCAAGCTGCCGGAAAAAGGCCGAGCAGAGATCTGGATGTGACCAGTCAATGACCGGTCCTCGCGGGATATAGGCCAGATGGCCCAGCCATAAAGGGAGATGCGGCGCACTGCGGCGTAGTAGTTGGGCAGCAGCAGCCATCTCACCTGTCTCCCTGTCCCACAGTCCCAGGCGTAAGGGCCACCAACCTGTGTGGGCTTTTAACTCGCCCCAGTCCCAGCTCTGGAGTAAATGTCCCCCCATATGCGCGTTGATGAATGAATCCCACATATCGCGCTGTTTGCCTGTTACTTCGTGCAGCGCATAACGTGCATTCTGGTCCAGCATAGAATGAGCACTCTTTCTCACGATGTATCTACAGTATATCAACAAGGATGACTACGTAAAAGAGCTACCCTGCTTATGCTATAATAGGATGGTTTTTAAGAATCCTTTGCTGCGGTCTTTTGACCGGACAGGAGGCTCTTTGTGAAAGTCGTGATTCTTGGTTGTGGCCGCGTAGGCGCGACACTTGCCACTAAACTGGACAGGGCCGGCCACCAGGTAGCAGTTATTGACGCCAATAGTGAGGCTTTTCAGCGCCTTGAACCCGGATTTCGGGGAGAGACGGTAGTTGGGAACGGTGTGGATGAAGATGTGCTGAAGCGCGCTGGTATTGAAACCGCCGACGCCTTTGCTGCTGTAACCAATGGCGATAATCGTAATATCATGGCAAGCCAGATAGCCAAAGAAATTTTCCACGTTCCCAGAGTTGTCTGTCGTATCTATGACCCGCTGCGCCAGGACACCTATAACGAGCTGGGCTTGAAAACGATCTGTCCTACCGTCATTGGCGCCGAAATGCTCTCTGACGCCCTTATGGGCAAGAAGGTAAATCCTTGCTAATTATGCACAACAAACAGAGGAAGAGAAAAGAGGCTTCCATATGTATATAATCATCGGAGGTGGGGGCGAGGTTGGCTACTACCTCGCCCGTAATTTACTCAGTCAGGGACATGAGGTTTTGCTCCTGGAAAAGAGTAATGCCCGTTTCCAGACGTTGAGCGAAGAACTGGGACAGGCAGTTTTCAAAGGGGATGCTTGCGAGGCAAGAACGCTAGAAGAAGCTGGCGCGCGCCGCGCGGATGTCGTTATCGCTGTCACTGGCGAAGATGAAGACAACCTGGTTATCTGCCAGGTAGCGAAAAAACGTTTTAACGTCGCCAGAACCATTGCCCGCCTGAATAATCCGCGCCACGAGGAACTGTTTCAGAAACTGGGCATCGACGTAACCGTCAGCCCGACGAAATCCATCCTCTCCCTTGTCGAGTCTGAGTTGCCAGGTCAGCGCTTCATCACACTGATGAATCTCAAACGGGCAGGTCTGGAGATCGTCGAACTGACCATTCCATCGCTCTCTCCCGCCATCGGCAAAAAGCTGAGCCAGATTAACCTGCCGCGCAGGAGCAACCTCGCACTCATCATGAGAGGGAGTGAGCCGATTTTCCCGGTCGCCGAGACCGTGCTCCAGGCTAACGATGAGATCTATGCGCTTGTCACGCGCGAAGGGGAAGAGGAACTCCGCCGTACCTTCGGCACCACGTGATATCAAATCTCATCAGTTCTCTTTCTGTCTCTGCCTACTACGCACATGATCCTGCTCTGGACCAGAGCCTGAATCAAGCCCCGGCCCAGACGCGGGTGGCTTTTTCTCCTGTGCCGCCTGGATGAAAGGACGGCGTATCTGCCAGGGCGCGCGCTTCTTCGCCAGTATCTGGTCAGCAGTCTCGCCGCGCGCAGAGCGGTAAACACTGGCGATCACTACCCAGATTGCTGCTACAATGGGCGTGGCGAGCAGAGCGCCAAAGACACCAAATAACCTGGCACCTACCAGCAACGTTAGAATCGCCGCGACCGGGTGCAGTCCCACTGCATGCCCGACAATACGCGGTCCCAGGATGTTGCTTTCAATTACCTGGATGATCACAAACGCGATCACCACCTCGGTTGTGCGCGCAAAAACCGGGCCGGGCAGCAGCAGCGAGAGCAGGATAGGTGTGATCGAGGCCAGCCCCGGGCCAACCATCGGGATCGTCTCAAAGAGAAATGCCAGCAGCCCGCAAATCAATGCATAGTCGCCCAGGCCGGTTATCATACAGACAATGCCGGTCGCAATCCCTATGATCACAGCCAGGATCAATTGTCCACGAATGTAGTTGCCAACAACACGGTTCAGCGCCTCCTCAAACAGAAGCGCATTGGAGAGAGAACGGTGTGGAACAAGACTGATCAGGCTCTCACGAATGCGCTTCCCATCAAGCGTCAGGTAGAAACTGAGCACGATCACCAGCAGGATATCGAGAAAGGCATTGGTCAGAATAAACACAAAGTTCACCGCATTGCTTGCCAGCGTCTTCGCAAAGTCGGTTGCCTGCCCTTGAATCTGGTTAATCACTGCCTGAATGTTCTCAGCCGGGATACCGCCCTGCTTCTCCAGAAAGAGAATCAAAGAGCGCAGGTTATCCGGTAGCGAGGCCGCGATGCTGGTAATCGCCGCTGAGAACGTAATGGCCTGCTGGACAAGCGAAAAAATCAGGCTGTAGCCGAATCCCCCAATCAGACCCAGGACGAAGACATAGGAAACCAGTGTAGCAAGCACACGCGGCAAACCCACTCTCTCCAGCAGATTCGCCAGCGGCGTCATAAGAAAGGCTACGGCCATCGATAAAAGCAGAATGATAATGGTCTCGACAAATTGTCCCAGAATATTACCAACGGCCCAGAGGATTATGCCGATACAGATAATGCTGATCAAGATGTCGCGCGTACGCTGCCAGTCTATCCGCTCCATGCTTTTCTGCCTTCACTCCTGCTAATCTCTCTCCCTATTGTGACAGGTTTTCCGGCAAAGCACAATCCCATTGCACAATCGAGTTCTCAAAACAGAGGAAAAATAGCTCGTGGAAGTGAAACTTTTTTCACCTTTTTTTCGTTTTTTCTGGTTGAAGGCACGCTGCTGGCTGAGAGATAACTCCTACTCAGGAGTACAACCGGCCACGAAATTTCACACAGTCAGTATTTATAACTATCAATCTTATGCTTTTGTCTGTCTCTTTTATCTGTGGAAAATTGAGAATAGTTGCTCTCCTGGAGAGATGAGATAGTTGAGAGAGGTTATATCAGTGGATGTCCCCGTTATGTTAACACCGACCGCGCTGCTACTGGCCTGGCTCCTTTTCGCCTTGCTTTTTGCCTGGATGGTCACGTTCCTGGTCCTGGCTCTGCGCTCAGGCATGAAGAATAGCGTTGAACACGAGGAGCGGATGATTTCTCCCGCTCAGAATCCGGCAGGTTTCGCTGTTAAAAAGCAACAGGTGCGCACTGCGCATCCTGCTCCCATTTCCACCACACAGGCTATACCCGCTCCAGCTCTTAGCCAGGAATCGTCGCAGAACGTTGATTGAACAGAGAATAAAAGTGTGCGAATCTTTCTCTTTGTTAGAAGATTCGCACAGGATGATGACCAGGAGCAAAAAGATAGATAGCTCAGAGATGGATATTCTCTCCGGGGCGTAGCGGACGGAATCCGCCGTTTTCGTTAATGAAGACAAACATGCTGTCATGCACGCTGATGATCATATCGGGCTTGTGGTCGTTATTGACATCTCGAAACTCAAGCCTGGGGACTGCCAGGTCCTGCCCAGGACCGAGATCTGGTCCCAGGTAAATTCTGGATTTGCTTGGGTCGCCCGCCGGGAACTCGATGACCTGCACACGATGATTATAATTCAAAGAGATGAAATGACTGGGTACAGTTGTGGAGTCATTGTTGTGACCCACCACTGCGTTGACATGTACCGTGCGAGGGCGTCCATAATGCCAATCGTCCTGTGTGACCTGCCACCAGTTACTCAGCATGCTCATGCCGATCCACCCCAGCGTTGTTACCAGCATTGCCAGCCCGACGTAAAACAGCCAGTGGAAACGTGTCCGCTCGCGCTGACTTCTTGCCGCCAGTCCGCCACTTCTGCGCGTGGTAACTTCGTCGATTGAAGTCTCCTGCTGCCGGCTACTCGTCACCGCCGGCAGGCGTGAGCGTGTGATACTACTGCGCGTCTGCTGCGTCTGCCGCATCTGCGCCTGCGTCACATTACTGCGCAACAAAGCCTGGGATGCGGTACTGCGCGCGGGAATAGAACTTCTCCGTCCTGGACGGGTCACTGGGTAATCACTCTCTACCCCAGCCTGCACATCTGCCGTTATGCGCCCGCTCTCCGTTGTGACATCACTGCGATAACGACGAACACTGCTCGGCATACGTGTAGGCCAGATGTCGTCATACTCCGGGTCAAAAAAGTCATTGCTTACCTGCGCCTGCCTGGCAGCAGGCAAATGACCAGATCTCTGTCTCTGAGGCGTGTGATGCTCCACATTGCTTACCACCTTTCCTTTTTTTTACGCAACAATCGGAACATTCGTTCTAATATTGATATATCTCAATAGTACACCAGATGAAGCTGCCTGTCAAGCCTGCCCATTGCTCGATTGCCTGCCAGGCACCTGTACAATGCCAGAATCCATCCCGTTTTTGCTATCTTTTTCCTGTTTTCTTCAGATAATACACTTCCTCTTTACTATTCGATGAACGTTCATTGATTATCAATCCAGGTCATGAAGTTTCTCGATGAGTGGGTCAGAATCTCTGCCAGGGCTGGTAGTAGAAAAGGGTCATGATCATTGACCGGATTCGCGCAGATCTTTCTTTTCTAGAAGGCGCTTGAGATGGAGCAAGCCCAGGCGCATGCGTGCCTTGACGGTGCCAAGAGGCAGGCGGCAGCCTTCTGCAATCTCGCTGTGGGTCCAGCCCTGGAAGTAGGCCAGTTCGATCACCATGCGCTGCTCCGGTGGCAGATTCGCCAGGGCTTCGCGTATCAGGTCGCGTTTGACCGATTGCCAGGCCGCATCCCATACATCGGAAGAGGCAAGACCTTCTATCGACGCGATTTGCTCCAGCGGCACCTGACTGAGAGTAGCGCGGCGCTGCAATCGGCGCAGGTGGTCAATGGCGCGGTGGTGGACGATGGAGATGAGCCAGCTCCGCACCGAGCCGTTCAGGGCAGAGTACGATGCTGCGCGCTGCCAGACTGAGAAGAGGGCTTCCTGCAAAAGATCTTCGGCCACCTGGTGATCGGCCACGATATGATAAACAAAGGCATAGAGCATACGATGGTAGCGCTCATAGAGCATTTCCATAGCCCAGACCGCTTTATCGGCAATCGCTTCGATGAGTGCTTCATCGCTGATATCAGTGCTGCCGCTGGCCGCCGCGCTTTCCCGCTGCATCTTGAGGCGCTCTCTTTTAAAGATATGCATTACGAGCCTGCCCTTCTCATCCTGTACTCTACCATTACAGACAGCTCTTCGCCAGCAATGATCCGTGCCTGTTTGTTCTGTAATGAGCCGATGGCGACAACTGGCCCGCGCGGCGCTGCTGCGCTGGCCTGTGGACCCGGCTCGCGGCTGATCGCAATGGCGTCGTGGCCGCGCACATCACCTGCAAAGTCAAGCACGGCTGTGCCATCCCGCATCGTCAGCAGGCCGATACTGGTCGGCTGATTGTTGCTGATCAGCCAGCCCTGGTAAACTTCGGTCCCCTGTAGCGGCGGCAGGCCACGCACAGTAAGTATGGTGAGGTGATATTGTGGCAGGTAGATTGCTTCTCCGCTGGCTGCACTGGCTCCAGGCACCTGAGACGTGCCATGTACGCTATAGGCAATAGCCTGGCCGGTAGAGAGCGCGCTCAACTGCTGCTGGAGCGTTATATTCCAGGCGGCCAGGCCGGTCGCTATGATGAGTAGCAGGAGCACAAAAGCCAGCGCCAGTCGCGTTTGCCAGTAGCGCCACCAGGGCAGTTTCTGCGTACTCTGCTCGATACGCTGCTTTACATGCTGGCGGGCATCGGCTCGCACGGCGGCCATGAGGCGCGTTTTCAACTGCGGCGAGGGTTCAACTGGCGGCACTGCCAGTGGCAGCATATCCGTTACTTCTTGTAATTCTTGTAGAATGTGCCGGCAGCGGGCGCAAGTTGCCAGGTGGGCCTCTGCCGCACGGCGTTCTTGCTCACTCAAGGCGCCCAAGGCATAGGCTCCGGCCAGTTCTTCAAAATGTTGACAGTCCATGCATCTCTCCTCAGGGTCGGCTCTTCGTCTATGGACTATTATGGACTACGCCGGGATGAGTCGCCTGGATTACTTTTTCTCTTCCCTCCACAATGAAGAAAAAGAGGGGAAAAGGGGTTTTCGGGGGATACCCCCATGCGCGTGAACTTAAGGGGGTATCTCTCCTCTCCAAAAGGAGAAAAAGAGGGGAAAAGAGGTTTTTCGGGGGACATCCCCCTGCCCCCGCCAGGAGGGCGCATCCCTCCTGGACCTCCCCTGCTTTCGTTACCTTCACACCTCTGGGGGCGCCTCTACCGGCAAAGATCTCTCACGCAAATTTTGTGAAACAGTAATCCAGATCAGTATAACCGTCGTACTCTCTCTCAGAAAAGGGGAGAGCGAGCTAACGTCCATTCCCTTCTCATACTTGCTCTCAAGAAAAGGAGAAAAAATGGAAAAGCAGACACGGCGTGGTTTTATCAAGCAGACATCATTAAGTACAGTCCTCCTGGCGACAGTGCCAGCACTAGCAACTGCTGCCTGCGCTACAGGCCCGGTGGCGGCGGATTCTGCCGGCAGCGGTGTGGCCGCACAGTCAGTGCAGTTGACTCCGGCAGAACTCTCTGGCTTGCTGATCGTCTATGTGCGCAACGTCGAGACGGGCGAGATTGGCCTGCTGGCCGGTTCGCGCGAGATCGTTTACCGCGATACTGAGTTTGTCAAGCGCCTTCTGAATGCTGCACGCTAAATGCACATATAGTTTTTTGAAAGGTGGAGTATATGTCTTCTCATCGTGAAGCGCCTGAAATTGCAAAAGATCCGGTTGCTGATAACACTGACGTCTACGCATTTGTGAGTCCTGACCGGCCTGACACTGTGACGCTGATTGCGAACTATATTCCCCTCGAAGAGCCGGCGGGCGGACCGAACTTCTACGAGTTCGGTGATGATGTGCTCTATGAGATTCACATTGATAACAATGGCGACGCTGTACCCGATATTACCTATCAGTTCCTCTTCAACACGCAGGTGCGCAATCCCAACAGTTTTCTCTATAATAGTGGTCCGATCACTTCACTGGATAGTCCTAACTGGAACCGGCGCCAGTTCTATACTGTCACAAAAGTTAACGCGCGTGGCCAGGCGAGCGTACTCGGAAAAGATCTGAAAAGCCCTCCTTTAAAATACTGCATACACAGCTTGATCGCAACGAGTTTTACGATTTCATCAATGAAGCGCGCATTTTCCGGCTGCGGCATCCCAATATCGTCTCCGTCCTCGATTTCGGCCTGGAGCGCGCAACGAACACACCGTTCATCGTGATGAACTATGCCACGAAAGGCACGTTGCGCCGGCGCCATCCCAGAGGCATACGAGTGCCACTCGCCAACATTGTGCCATATGTGAAACAGATCGCGGCAGCTCTACAATATGCGCATGAAGAGAATCTTGTCCATAGAGATGTCAAGCCAGAGAATATGCTGATAGATGAGCAAGAAAATGTACTGTTGAGCGACTTCGGCATCGCCATTGTCACACAGAGCATGCAGTACGGCAGGCAGTTCGCCCAGGACTCAACAGGCACGCCTCAGTACATGGCGCCCGAACAGTTCCTCGGCAGGCCGGGCCGCGCCAGCGATCAATATGCGCTCGGCATTGTTGTCTACGAATGGTTGAGTGGCTCCTGCCCCTTCAACGGCACGCTCTATGAACTGCCGAGCCAGCATATGCATGTGACGCCACCGTCACTACAACCTTTCTGCCCGCCGGCTATCGAGCAAATCGTAATGAGGGCGCTCGCTAAAAAGCCCGAAGAGCGCTTCGAGAGCGTACAGGCATTTGCAATCGCTCTGGAGGAGCAATACAAGCTCCTGGCAGCATCTCAGGGACAGGTTCAGGCTCAGCCACAGATACAGGTACAAACGCCGCTACAGGCGCAGGCAACCATGCTTCCCACGCGAACAAAGGAGAACTATTTGAAAGAAGGCGATAGCCTCTACGATGCGCAGCTCTATGCCGAAGCGATCACCGCCTACAGCCGTGCGATTGCCCTCGCACCAGACGATGCGCTGGCCTATCATAATCGCGGCCTCACCTATCGCAATCTGCATAACTACCAGCAGGCCATCGCCGATTATAGCCGCGCCATCGCGCTCGCTCCCGGTGTATCTTTCTTCTACAATAATCGCGGCTACGCCTACTCGCTCCTGCACAACTACCAGCAGGCTATCGCCGATTATGACCGCGCCATCGCGCTTGAGCCGAATTACGCCCAGGCGTATATGAACCGCGCCAATGCCTATTGCGCACTCGGCATCTGCATCAGGGCGATCAGCGATTTTGACCGCGTTCTCACACTCCTGCCAGACTATGCTACCGCTTACTATAATCGTGGCAACGCCTACGAAGAACTGAAAGAGTATCAGCGTGCGCTCGCCGATTATGACCGCGCCATCGCGCTCGATCCCGCTTACGCTAAAGCCTACACGAATCGTGGCTACGTCCATGCGCACCTGGGAGACCACCAGCGCGCGCTCGCCGATTATGACCGTGCGCTTGCGCTCGATCCCACGAACATCATTGCCTACAATGCACGCGGTCTTGCCCACAGCCAGCTTCAGCAATTCGCGCAGGCCATCGCGGATTTTGACCGCGCACTCGAACTGGACCCCACGTTCCAGTCGGTACTGGATAATAAGACGAATGTGCTGCGCAAGCTCCAGGAGCAAAAGGAACAGGCTTTTTAGTTATCGACAACCCAGAAAGTGACTGTACCGCTCACCGATCCACTTTTGAGCTGCAACTGCCAGCAACCAGGAGTCGGGATATCCGGCCCGG
>JADBKA010000079.1 GCA_014896635.1 Ktedonobacteraceae bacterium | reverse complement strand
CTGATGCGCTAGTCTGTCGGGCAACTCCACTATCTCGCCTGCCTGCAAAAGGTTCGCCGGCGGTTGCGCTATCAGAAAAAAACGATGCATAAGTCCTTTTAGCTGAATGCAGAGCGATTCGCGTTTTTGCGCAGGACGAGTGCCAGCCAGTCCTCGCTCTGTACCACTTCGGCCAGTTCCAGGCCCGCCGCAAGGAGAGGCTCCTCTGCATCACGGCGGCGTGCTTCGATGATACCACTTGCAATCAGAATACCGCCAGGAGCCAGAACACGAGCCAGTTCGGGAGCCATCGCGCCAATGACATGTGCGAGAATATTCGCCACCACGAGATCATAGCGACCGGCCAGTCGCGCCGCCTCTGCCTCATCCAGCTCGCCTGCTACGACTCTGATGCGGTCGGTGAGATTGTTCAGGGTGACGTTCTCGCTGGCGCTTGCGACGGCGACGTTGCTATTGTCGATGGCATAGACATCAGCAGCTCCCAGGCGCGCAGCGGCCAGCGCCAGGATACCGGAGCCGGTGCCGACATCCAGCACATGCATGCCCGCTTTCAGATGCCGCTCGATCTGTTCCAGGCACATGCGCGTGGTAGGGTGCAGGCCGGTGCCAAACGCCATGCCGGGATCAAGCGTGAGCACGACTTCGCCTGGCTGCGGCGAGTATTCGCGCCAGGAAGGACGAATGACAATGCGCTGTCCAATATGGGTGACATAATAATGCTCTTTCCACGCATTGGCCCAATCCTCTTCATTGACCGTGCGCGTTTGTAGGGGTCCGACAAAGCGTTCGCCCAGGCTCCCCAGATGCCAGAGTCCCTCAGCGATACGCTGGCGCGCTTCTTCCTCTTTGCCATCAACTGGCAGGTAAGCGCGCACAGCAACAGGCTCGCCCTCTCTGACACGATACTCCTGTCCTTCGCCGATCAACTCTATTGGTTCCTCAATTACCACACCCTCAGAGGTATAGCGGCGCAGTAACTCACTCACCGACTCAACTGCCTCTGGATGGACTTTCACCGCCAGCTCAAGCCAGTACACGCAAATATCTTTCCACCTTTCACAGAATTCCCTCTATTGTACACCATCATGAGCGCAGATCAGCGATATAGTAATCACAGGTTGCTATGACCTGAAGGCCACAGGAGCGATAGAGCGCCAGGGCCGCCGCGTTATTGACATCCACATCCAGTCTGATCGGTTTCTGAGTACGAGCACGTATTGTGCGGATTGTTTCCTCCAGCATCTGTCGCCCAAAACCATGTCCTCTATAGTCCGGCAATATGGCGAAGACATAGATGCCCACTGCCTCGTCAGTCTCATTGACACGTAGCATACCCACCGGCTCTCTACAACCGAGCCGCCTCTCGCCGAACGTAGCCAGGTAGAAACGGCTCCTGGGATTGCGCAGGAAATAGGTAACGCTGCGCCGTGCCCGTTCCTCAGGCATCGCAAAGCTCTTGCTCTGGATAGCGACCAGAGCCTCGACATCACCGGCGTCGGCCTCCTGAAAATAGAGGCCGGGATCGAACGTGTAGCGCTCCTGAAACTCTCCCAGCTCCATGACATGTTCTGACGAATCGTAGCGCGCGCCGAGCGCCAGCGCCGTCGCTTTGCCCGCAGACGACGCCCGTTCGCTTTCCAGTACCAGCCACTTCACTCCCAGGTCAACGCACTCTCTGCTGGCCGTCTCAAACAATGTGCGAAAAATGCCCTGGCGGCGATAGTCAGGATGGACAGCGCCAAGCACCTGCTCCTTCTTTTCCATCTCCCAGCTACCAAGTATCAGGCAGCCAACAAGCTGATCATCTCGATAAAAGAGAAAATTGTCGAATTCCGGCCCGGATTGAGTCTCAAACAGCGCATAGGGGACGCGCATGTGCAATCCCTCATGAGCATTGCAGACCTCCACCAGTTGCTGAATCGCCAGCAGTTCTTCCTCAGTCAGCTTCTGCTTTGTGATGAGTCCTGATTTGATAGACGATGGCATGAGAAAATTCTCCCCTGGTACAGCTACAGGGCTGTTGCAACGTCCGGCTTGCTTTCCGTTTCAGAAGGCAAAACCAGAAAAAGATGTTTTTCGAGGACACCTTCCCCACCGGGGAGCAGGCCCTCCCTTTAAAACACGGCGGGTTCCATATATTCACCGAAGACAGAGCGGAAGACGCCCATGACCTCACCGAGCGTGGCATAGGCTTTAACGGCTTCGATGAGCGCGGGCATGGTATTTTCTGTGCCTTCAGCCGCACGACGCAAATTGTCGAGCGCCCGCTGGACAGCCGCCTGGTCACGCTCACAGCGCACGGCATTTAGACGTGCGAGATGTCGCTGTTGCCCTTCATAATCAACATAGAGCGTTGGCACCTTCATCGGCTCTTCCAGCACATAATCGTTGACACCGACAATTGTCCGCTGCTTTCTGTCGATTTCCTGCTGGTAGCGATAGGCCGATTCAGCAATTTCACGCTGGAAAAAGCCATTCTGGATACAGGCCAGCACGCCACCAAGCGACTCGATGCGGTTGATATACTCCATTGCCGCGTGTTCGGTCTCGTCGGTCAGAGCTTCGACGAAGTAAGAGCCACCGAGCGGATCGACAGTATTAACGACGCCGCTCTCATGGGCAATGATCTGCTGGGTACGCAAGGCGATGAGCGCGGCCTTCTCTGTCGGCAGTGCCAGGGCCTCGTCAAGCGAATTGGTGTGCAGGGACTGTGTGCCACCAAGCACAGCGGCCAGCGCCTGTATGGCGGTACGCACGATGTTGTTTTCGGGCTGCTGAGCGGTCAATGAGACCCCGGCGGTCTGGGCATGGCAGCGCAGCATCCACGAGCGTGGGTCCTGGGCTTTGTAACGCTCACGCATCAGGCGCGCCCAGATATGCCTGCCGGCGCGAAACTTGGCGATCTCTTCAAAGAAGTCGTTGTGAACATCAAAGAAGAAAGAGAGGCGCGGCGCGAATTCGTCGATCTTGAGACCGCGCGCCAGTGCTGCCTCGACATAGGCCAGACCATCGGCAAGTGTAAAGGCCAGTTCCTGCACGGCGGTTGCGCCAGCTTCACGGATGTGATAGCCACTGATGCTGATGGTATTCCAGCGCGGCATATAGCGCGTGCCGAACTCGATAGTATCTACGACCAGGCGCATTGAAGGTTCTGGCGGAAAGAGAAACTCTTTTTGTGCAATATATTCTTTCAAGATATCGTTTTGCAGTGTGCCGCCGAGTTTTGCCATCGGGATGCCGCGCTTTTCGGCGTTGGCGATATACATGGCCCAGATCGCGGCAGCCGGGCTATTGATGGTCATAGAGGTGGTGATTTTGTCGAGTGGCAGGTCGGCGAAGAGTATCTCCATATCGGCCAGCGACGAGACGGCCACGCCACACTTGCCAAACTCACCGGCGGCCAGCGGATGGTCGGTATCATAGCCGTAGAGGGTCGCCATGTCGAAGGCGACGGAGAGGCCCGTCTGCCCCTGCTGTAAGAGATATTTGAAGCGGGCGTTGGTATCCTCGGCGGTACCAAAGCCGGCAAACATACGCATGGTCCAGGGCTTTGCGCGATACATCGTTGGCTGGACGCCGCGCGTATAGGGATATTCGCCGGGGAAGCCAAGATCACGCATATAGTCGAGGGAAGCGATATCTTGCGGCGTATAAATACGGTTGACAGGCACGCTGGAAGTAGTCACCAGGTGCTCGCGTTCGGGAATACGCGCCGTAGACTGCCTGACAGTCGTCTCTTCCCACTGGGACCGTTTAACAGTCAGGCGCTCAAGTTCTGCCTTATCAAAAAGAGTACCCTGTTCGACAACAGGCGACGCTGGCTCTGTCGAATGCTGCTCTAGCATGCTCATTCAATCTCCTGTGAGGGTGCAGGACGCTGCCTGCCCGGCTTCTGTATGGTTGCCAGATTTATTCTATATATCTTATTGTACCATTACAGCAGGCTGGGCGAGGAAGCCCTGTGAGTTTCCAGAAACATGCAGGCAGAGCGTCAAAAGCCTGACAGAACCCTACGGCTCCAGGCTGCCATTGCGTACTCTGAGCATCAGACGAATCCAGGCGCGGGCCTGAGGCGTTGGCGGCAAGGTGAAGATGTATGGTTCGTCGTGATCGCCGCCCGCTTTGAGTGCCTCTTCAATCTGTCGCATCCTGTCCCGGTCTATCTTCCGCCTCTCTGCCAGAAATTGCCGAAAACTCATCGAGTTCGAGTATCCTCCCCGGTTCGCACGCTCCAGCATTTCTCCTAACATCTGTGTTGAGGAAGCAAAGAATATACGCACCTGATCTTTAGAGAGGTACTCATAAGCTCTGAGAAGCTGAAACAGGGCATGTAGCGAGGTGATATTTGATGACCGCCATTTCCAGGCAGAGTGTTGTTCATTTATCGTAGCAATGCGATAGTACATCACAGCATTTTACCTTTCTTTAGAGAATTATTTGATAAAACATTCTTGAGAAATAGAGAAAGAAATACCAGTACAGATGTGGAGATCCGCTTCCACCCGGCCAGGAGACGCCACCTCTGACTCCCGATTTTATAAATATTGGCCTGCCAGCGAGAGATCGCTTTGCTCTCTTGACGAAAGCGGTAATTGTTTACAGTTAGTGAGCTACAGTAGGGATCGCTCTCTGAGTATCACGATGTTGTGAGCATAACCGATGCAGCCTGTAATGATAGAGAAAATCACCTTCCGACACAACGCAGCAACAAATAGTGCAGCAATCTGTTTCTATCTTATTTATCAGGAAGTATACCGGCAGCCGGGGATGTATGCATGCGCAAAATTACCCATTTCTCACGGGCATATACATCCTCTGGTTTAGCGGCAAATTCCCTGGCCGGGTTCATGTGGATGCCCGTATATGCGGTTGACGCTTTTTTCACCATTTTTAGTAAGGACTGCCCGACAATTTCGCCGTGTAGAACAATAGGTAATTCTACCGATGCTCAGCGATGAGCTGATCAGTAAACTTGCTTCTAGCATCCCAGGTCTCTACGAAAAGGGATGAGGCAAAGGCCATTTCTGTAGCAAGAAGTAAGTACGAGTATAGTTTTTGTTATTCAGACATGAGGAGATCCGCAATGTACGATGCCATCGTTATCGGCGCACGCTGTGCAGGCTCACCTACCGCTATGCTGCTCGCGCAGAAGGGCTACCGCGTATTACTGGTAGATAAAATGACCTTTCCAAGCGATATCATGTCAACCCACTATATTCACCCTGTCGGCATCGCCAGCTTGAAACGCTGGGGACTGCTGGACCGGGTGAAGAGATCGAACTGTCCCCCCGTGAGACGAATCCTTTTCGATTTTGGTTCTTTTACACTGAGCGGAGCCACACTTCCGACGGATGGAGTCGCTGAAGCCTATGTGCCACGCCGCAAGATATTAGATAAGATCCTCGTCGATGCCGCCGTAGAAGCTGGAGTCGAGTTCCGCGAGAACTTTGCCGTGCAAGAGATTCTGATGGAAGGTGACCGCGTTGTGGGTATACGCGGTGGCAGTCCGGGCGATGCACCCGTCACCGAGAAAGCATCAATTGTCATCGGAGCCGACGGTATGCGTTCGCTCCTGGCCCGCCACGTAGGCGCACCCATCTACCATGCCAGGCCAACGTTTTCCTGTGCCTACTATACCTACTGGAGCGGCGTCCCCATGCAGGCAGTCGAACTCTACCCTCGAAAACGCTGCACACTTATTGCCTTTCCTACCAATGATGATCTTGTATGTATTGCTATCGGATGGACAATCGATCAGTTCCCCGTGATCCGCACCGATGTGGAGAGCCATTACATGAAAACGCTCGAACTTGCACCACGTCTTGCCGAGCGCGTTCGGCAGGGCAAACAGGAAGAGCGTTTTGTAGGAAGCGGGGACATCCCCAATTTCTTCCGCAAACCCTACGGTCCGGGCTGGGCGCTGGTGGGCGATGCGGGCTATCATAAAGATCCCGTTCTGGGACATGGTATCAGCGACGCCTTCCGCGATGCCGAACTGCTGGCGGACGCCATCGACGCCGGCATGTCCGGCAGACAGCCACTCGAAAGCGCACTCGCCGACTACGAGCGACAGCGCAACGAGATAGCCTTGCCCATTTATGAGATAAACAGTCAGTTTGCCTCTCAAGAGCCACCTTCGGCAGAGATGCGGCTTCTGTTCCAGGCGTTACGTACCAACCAGAGCGAGACCGAGCGATTCTTCGCAGCGTTAGAAGGGACCATCTCGCCTGCGGAGTTTTTTGCACCGGAGAACATGGCACATATCATCAGTTCCGCCGGTCTCCAGCTTCCACAGGAGAACCAGCAAGCCCCGGCGTAAGTCTCCAGAGAAGAGCAAGCTCAGGGGTTCAAATTCCGTTGAAAGTAAGAAATTGTAGGGGCGACCCTGGCGGTCGCCCTGCAAGCCCGCGAGCCAAAAATTTATGCTTGAAAGGAGCGGTAGCCCCTGGCCCCCCTCAGAGGTACTGATCAACTCAGACCTCGACCGACATGGCAACGGCGCCACCACCGCCCAGACAGAGCGTCGCCAGGCCGCGTCCACCGCCCCGCCGGCGCAGTTCGTGGATGAGCGTGATCAGCACACGCGAGCCGCTGGAACCGATGGGATGTCCGAGCGCAATGGCGCCGCCGTTCACGTTCACACGCGACCAGTCCCAGTCAAGTTCTTTGCCGTTAGCTAGCGTTTGAGCGGCAAAGGCTTCGTTGACTTCGATCAGATCAAAGTCGCCGAGGTTCATGCCAGTCTGTTGCAGCAGACGGCGTACTGCGCGTGTGGGAGCGGCGAAGATATAGCGCGGGGTGATCGCTGCTGACGCATAGCCGGTAATACGAGCCAATACGGCCAGGCCGTGCGCTCGTGCGAATTCCTGGTCCACAACAACAGTAGCCGAGGCGCCGTCACTGAGGCCGGGCGCGTTACCGGCGGTAACGGTGCCGCCTTCTTGAAAAGCCGGCTTGAGCTTCGCCAACGCCTCTAACGAAGTATCGGCGCGAATTGGCTCGTCAGCGTCAACCACAAGCACGCCTTTTTTCTGTCTGACCTCGATGGGAACGATCTCTTCTTTGAAGCGACCGGATTGCGTAGCAGCCAGAGCTTTCTGCTGGCTCTGCAAAGCAAAGCGGTCCTGCTCTTCGCGCGTCACGCCAAACTTTTCGGCGATAATCTCGGCTTCATTGCCCATATGCATATGCTCGAAGGCGCACCACAGGCCGTCATGCACAACGCCATCGACCAGTTTGCCATCGCCCATGCGATAACCGCTACGCGCCTGGAACAGGAGATAGGGAGCATTGCTCATGCTTTCCATACCGCCGGCCACGAAAGCGTGGGCATCACCGGCGCGAATGGCCTGTGCGGCCAGCATAACCGCTTTGAGGCCGGAACCACAGACTTTGTTGACGGTAAATGCAGGGATATCATCCGGCAGCCCGGCTCCGATAGCAGCCTGGCGCGCGGGCGCCTGGCCCACTCCTGCCGAGACAACATTGCCCATGATGACTTCATCAATAGCGGCAGGATCAATCTCCGAGCGGCGCACGGCTTCTTTTATGGCTATCGCGCCCAGTTGAGGCGCGGTGAAGCCCGCAAGGCTTCCGAGAAATTTGCCGGTCGGTGTGCGTGCAGCGCCAACCAGCACGGGAATACGCTCTGTCATAGCTTACTGTCCTTCAATGCATCGTTCAGCGTCTTTGATCGTTGGGGATACATTCACACATCGTGTAGTATCGGCTACGGATGAACCCGGGACGGGCAAAGCTCTTCATTGAGATCCTTTCCGGCCATCAGGCATGTGTAGCGGAACATCTGCACGAATGTGTACAATTCCCGGTCCATTATACATCATCCCTTCTAAGTAGGTGGACCTTAGAATTGAGAAAAAGGGGGAAATGGGGACACCCCATGCCCCGCCAGGGGCGGCAGCCCCTGGACCCCGCTTCTCATTCGTTCTGTCCACCTCCTTAGAGGCGCTCAAAGAGGAGGTTCGGAGGAGCAGCCTGCAACCTGTTGTGGTAATTCTCACAGTACGGCGATCCTGGCGCCCAGATTGCCTGGTAGACGGGACAGCGCACCTCCCTTTTTTGCAACTCGCTCCTGGTCCAGAAAAACGGTTCTCTGTTATCTCTTCTGAGGTAGAGCTATAGTGATCGGCGCCTCGGAGCCTGAGTAGCAAGGCTGGTCGTTTTGCTTCTAGCTCGTCAGTGCCTGGAGAACGATTGGAGATTGTAGAGCACGACGACTGCCAGCAGAATGGCATCCTGATACTCCCTTGCGTTCAGATGGGCAAGATGCTGGCGCATCTTGCCCATCTGAACGGCTATCAAGATTTCATCCCATGTTGCTTCTCTTGCCGCTGTCTTAGCTGGTGCCTGGCTGCGTGGTCCCGGAGAAGCGCGCGCGGGCACCGCAGGACTGCCGGATGATCAGGTTCGTTGGCAGTTCGATATGTTTCGGTGGACCGACAATCTGCCCTTCGATGCGATTGATCAGCAGCGTGCCGGCTCGTACTCCCAGCTCTGTCCGCTGCTGCGCTACTGTTGTCAGGGGAATGCTCAGATGAGCTGCATAGCTCACATCGTCGAACCCGACCAGCGCCACATCTTCCGGCACACGCAAACCATGACGCTGTGCCGCCTGGAGCAGTCCCAGTGCTACCGCATCGTTGACGGCGAAAAACGCCGTCGGGCGATCGGGAGCCGTCATGATCTCATCGTATACATTGGGAGGTTCGGGGACAGGTGTTGGAACAAGATGATAGACCAGCGATTCCTCATAGGACTGACGATACTCGCGCAAAGCTTTGCGGTAACCTTCCCAGCGGTCGCGGACCGAAGTTGTTAACAGCCCTCCCCGGCTGGAGGAGACGAAGCCGATGCGCCGGTGGCCCAGGATCAGTAAGTGTTCGGTAGCGCGGTATCCTCCCCCCACGTTGTCTGAGACAACATAGTCACAATCCAGGGTGGGGATATAGCGATCAACCAGCACAAAAGGAACCTGTTCCTGGTGCAACTGAGCCAGGGAAGGATCGTGAGGGGTATCGCTGAGGGGAAAGATGATCAGCCCGGCGGTGCTATGGCGCAGGCGTGCAATGTCCAGGGCCATTTGCCGGGCGTCCTCCTCAACATAGGCAAAACTGAGCTGGTATCCTCTTGGCTTCACTGCCTGTTCGACGCCCAGTAAGATGTCCAGATTCAACTCATCGCCTGCCTGGCTTAAGATCAGGCCGATGCTTTGCTGCGTCAAAGAGGGCTGGCGGTGATTCTGGCTGGCAGGCAACCGACGCACAAAGGTGCCGCTGCCCTGAATGCGTTCGAGCAGTCCTTCGTTCACCAGGACCCCCAGCGCCTGTCGCACGGTCCCCCGGCTGGCCTGATAGTGCCGTGCCAGTTCTAACTCGGTGGGCAGGCGCATCCCCTCGGCCAGATCCCCTGAGAGAATGCGGCTCCGGATCTCCTGGATCATCTGGGAATAGAGCGCCCTGGACGGGGGATCTTTCTCAGCCTTTGGCATGGTACACTATCCCTTCAAGCTTGCAGGCAAGATACCTATGAAAATGTATAGACATATTCTTTTCTTTCTGCTTTCTATGGTAGCGAGATTTTCGCAAAAAGTCAAGTGAATTATCCATTTTACGCAGCGATTTCTCCTGAAAATCTCCCACTGGAAAAGTATCCAGAATATTGACAAATTTGTCTGTATCTATTAAGATAATTGTAAGGTATATTTCTCGCTTTCATGTGGACATTCAGGTACGAGTATTTCGTCTTGTTGACTATCGCTCGTCCCGGTTTCGGATCGCAGTTCTGCGCAAGCAGCGCCACCGGTGTACCTGCGTGCTCTGCGGCGCGGAGGTTCAGTGGTTCTGCCTGCCTCCTTTTCACAGACGCTCAATCATGTGAACGTTCCTGGAGCACACAGAGGTCTTCAGGATGTGGATAGTTAGCCTGAGAAGGAGATGCTACTTCGATGATCAGAAGCGGTTTGCCCCGCTCGTTGCTGCATGTGTTGTGTTTACTGATCTGTTCTCTTATCATGAGTCCGTTCCTGCTGGCGTGTGGTTCTTCCAGTAGTGAGCATACCACACTGGTCGTCTGGACCCTGGAAGCCAACAGGCTGAAAACGCCAGGTGTTCAGGGAGACTATGCCCGCTATCTTGTTTCTCAGTTCCAGAAAGAGCACCCCAATGTCACATTGAAGTTCGAGGATCATGGATGGGATGAGCATCTGCGCCAGAATCTGACGGCTGCCCTGCTGGGTGGCACGGCTCCCGATGTAGTCGTTGGCGAGCTGTTTTTCCATCAGTTTGCGAACATGAAAGCGCTGGCTCCGCTGGATGATGTGCTTGCCGAGGTGAAGAACGACCTGATCCCGGGAACGTACCAGGAGGGCACTTTTCAAGGACACCCCTACACGATCCCTGCCTATACCAGCGTATTTGGCTTTGAGCGCAACTGTAAGGTGCTTGAGCAGGCCGGTCTGGACTGTAACACCCCCCCGCAGACCTGGGATGAGCTGGTACAACAGGCCCGCACAGTGACGCAAAAAGGGAAAGGGCAGTATTACGGCTATACGCTGCAAGGGCCTGCGGGTACCGATTCGCTCGGCGCGGTACTGCGCCTGGCCGTCTATCTGGCCCAGGCCGACGCACCCCTCTGCAAAAATGATTGCTCGCAGCCCTGGTTCAACAATCCGAAGGCAGTTCCCGTCTACCAGTTTATTCGCCAGTTAAACGCCTCGACGCCGCCTGGCCTGGCGTTTAACCCGGATGAAGGCCCCCTCTATTCGCAGCTCTTCAAGCAGAAAACGGCGTTCCAGATAGCCGGTAGCTGGTTTGTTAGTTGGTCGAAGCAGAGTGGTTGTGGTCCTGAGGTCTGTCGGTTCAGTCCTGTGCCATTACCGCCTGGTGGCCATCCGGCCAGTATCCTGGTAGCGAATATCCAGTACGCTGCCCTCAAGCAGAGCAAACACCTGGACCTGGCAAAGGAATTTCTCAAGTTCCTGACGCGCCCTGATGTGCAGAAATATGTCTATCCGGCCAATGGGGGACTGCCCTCGAACAAAAAAGCGTTGCAAGAGTTGCGTCCCACGGTCGATCTGGCGACCCAGCAGTTCATCGATACCCTGATGAATAGCAACCTGCAAAGCATCCCACAGTGGCCCCGCAATCCTCAGAAGATCTGGACAGCCTACAATACCATGCTCACAAAGTTGCTGACCACCAGTGCCCCCATTCCACAGTTACTGGATGAGGCGCAGAAAGCAGCAGAACAGGCGGCAAACAGTTAGGGAGAGTAAGAGGAGAGAAAAGGGTTCTCACCTGTAGAGAAGCTGACCTTTTCTCTTCTCTTTTCCCAGGCAAAGGGCGATGATCGGGTGACAAAGGTGAATGGAGAGAATCTAGAAAAATGTGAAAGAGGAAACCACCAT
This sequence comes from Ktedonobacteraceae bacterium, assembly GCA_014896635.1. The sequence goes on along the minus strand of JADBKA010000079.1, from coordinate 8,936 downwards.
GCACGTGATGACCGGTACCGCAACAAAGCAGCAGGCAGACATCGTGCCGCTGTCAGGCCGGCAGATCGGCTGGCGCCAGCGCCATCGTCAGGCGCTGCTTGCCTGGAGCATTCTTACACCAATTCTTATCTACTATGCAATTTTCAATATTATTCCGGTTTTACTTAACCTACTGGTCAGTTTTACTAGCTGGGATGGCTTCAGCGAGATCCAGTGGATCGGGGTAAATAACTATCTGACCTATCTCAAAGATCCGACCTATCTGCTGATCCTGGCGAACACCGCCGTGTTCGCGCTGGTGATTCTGCTAGTCCAGACGCCGCTGGCATTTTTTATCGCGTTGCTGCTCAATCAGAAGGTGGCTGGCCTGGGCATTCACCGCGCGTTCTGGTATGTTCCCACCCTGACCTCGGCGGGCGGTGATGGCCCAGGTAGGAACACTGTTCATCGCCCCCTATGGAGGTGTCCTGAACGAGTTGCTCAAGGCGCTGGGGATGGCGCCGGTGATCTGGACGACGAATGCCACTGCCATGCGCCTTTTCATCATCCTGTTTTCCATCTGGCGCGGTCTGGGTGGGCCGGTGATACTTTTTCTGGCGGGCCTGCAAGAGATTCCTGCTGAACTGTATGAAGCAGGCCGGGTAGATGGCGCCTCCTCCTGGAAGGTGCTGCGCTATATCACGGTGCCGCTGATGCGTCCGATGATTGTCTTTGTGGTCGTAACCAGCATTATCGGTAGTTTCCAGTTGTTTGAGGCGGTCTACATTCTTACGCAGGGAGGGCCACTCAACCAGACGAACGTGATGCTGGTTCAGATCTACAATGATGCTTTCGCTAACACCAACTTTGGCATGGCAAGCGCCGGGGCGACCATCATGATGATTCTGCTGCTCTGGTTTAGCATTGTCAACGTCCGTCTGCTCCAACGAGGATGAGAGGAGAGCTGTATGTTTACCATCTCACTACCGATAGGATACAACGAAACGAAGGGACGCCGCCCGTTCAGGTGGGGGGGAATCATCTCTCAGGGGCTACTGGTGCTGGGAAGCGCCCTGATGGCCTTCCCTCTGCTGTATCAGTTGCTGGCTTCGTTCTGTACGCCGGCAGCCTTTACTCGCAGTGGCTGGTTCCCGCTGCCTGATTCGTTCTATCTGGGCAATTACACTCAGGTGCTGCTAGCGGTGCAGGTTGGCAACCTGCCCGGCTGGTTTGCCAACACCCTGATACGTATGGCCTGGTATATTCTTGTGCCGGCGACTGTCGCCGTGCTGGGTGGCTATATCTTCGCGCGCCTGCGCTGGCGAGGACGCGAGGTCATGTTCATCGTTTTACTCGCCTCCATGACCATTCCTCCCATCGTCTACCTGCTGCCCCAGTACCTCATGCTGGCACGCTGGCCGCTGGCCGGTGGCAATGATCTGCTGGGCCAGGGCGGACATGGATTTATCAACGAATGGCCGGCCTTGCTGCTGCCCAACCTGGTAAACGCCTACTATATCTTTTTAATGCGTCAGACCTTTTACACGATTCCGACCGACTATGAGGATGCTGCCCGTGTAGATGGGGCCAGCACGCTACGCATTTTATGGAGCGTCTACCTGCCGATGCTCAAGCCGGCGCTGATCGTGCTGGTCATTTTCCAGTCGATCGCCATCTGGAACGACTACCTGTGGCCGCTAGCGGCTGTGGGAGGCAACCAGGATCTCTGGACGCTGGCGCTGGGAGTGCAGCGAGCCATGACGACGATTACCGATCCCCATAGCCATCAGTTCAGCTATCCGCTGGCATTCACGCTGGCAGCGGTGATCACCCTTCCTCTGGTCTTGCTCTTCTTGTTCCTGCAACGGTACTTTACTGAGGGGGTCCAGGGTTTCGGCCTGAAAGGGTGAAACAGAGGAGAGAGGAGAGCGGAGGCGCTGCTGGGCATCGGCATTGAGGCTACTGTGCAGCGCGACGTCGCAATGGTAACGCTGAAACCAGCCTGGCAAGAGCATCCTCTGCTCTCCTGTCTCCCCGCTTTCTTCTGCCTCCTCTGTCCTTATCTCTGTCTGTGTTCAGCCTCCTCTGCCCTTATCTCTGTCTGTGCGCAGAAGGACAACATCCAGCTTTTGTCCTGGTGAAACGCCGGCAATCCTACACCCTTTCATTTTTGCCTGATTTTGAAGAATGCCAGGCAGTTGGAACCCTGGCAATTTGCTGGCAATGTGAGTGCTTCCGGCCTTCACCTTTCGCCAGAGGAAGTAGCGGCGTTGGCAAGAGCGTTGGCAGAGTATAACGAGATTCGTTTCGTTGAAGCAGAGATTGCTTGCTGCCGGGTTGTAGATATCATGTAATATGTGTAAAAACAAGAATGGCGATCTTTCCTGCTTCTGATCTGCACCAAAGAATTTAGACATTTTGCAGTGCTTTAATGCTGGCTTAACCTTCACTCAATATCCAGAGGGTACAAAAAACCTGGATACTCATTCAGCTTCCTTGTTCCAGACTTCGCCAGAAGGAGTTTTTACTGATGAAATCTTACTCACCCGTTTTACTGGTAGTGCTGTTGATCGGCGTAGTGGTGGCAGGTTGTGGTACTGCCACTGCTTCCTCCCCTCCACCAGCAGGCTTTCTCACGACTCGTCCAGCCCAGATACGCGGGTTGGCGGGCAACGTGACCTTCCAGCCTATCATTACCACAGGCGATACGTTCAATAACTACACGATGGCTGCGATCCCTGATGGACTGGGCGCGTTTGACAATGGCGACGGGACCTTCACGCTTCTGATGAACCATGAATTGACAAAGGAGGAAAACCTCAGCGATGCGCGTGTTTCCAAACTGCGCATTGATAAGAAGACGCTGCGGGTCCAGCAGGCAAATTATCTCATTGATGGAACACAGGGTTATCGTCGCTTCTGCTCTGCCACAATGGTTGGTCCAGATGAGGGCTTTCAAGAACCCCTCTTCTTGACAGGAGAAGAAGCCACTGACGGGCCTTTCAAAGGCATCGTGGTCGCCGTCAATCCCAAAACGGGGACACGCACGGATCTACCCTGGCTTGGACACCTGGCCCACGAAAACACTCTGGCTTTGCCGGGCTTCGGCAAAATCGTGGTGCTGACAACGGACGATAGTGCTCCTGGCTATCTTTACATGTATGTTGCCAACAACCAGCAAGACTTCCTGAGTGGGCGTGGGCAACTCTATGTCCTGATCGCTGATGCTGGCAAAACTCCCGATGCCATCAGCAAAACAAAGCCAACCGCCGGCAAGTTCGTCCCCGTTAGCCAGTCAGAGAACACCGACGCGAAGGCCCTCAAGTCTGCTTCCGCTGCCAAAGGTGCGATGGCCTTTGCTCGCCTGGAAGATCTGGCCTATGACAGCTCGAAAGCGGGTCTGCTGTATTTTGTCACAACAGGCAGGAGCGAGTATGTCAACAAGCAGACGAATAAGCCTTTTGATGCAAAAGGACGTCTCCACTCCCTTCAGTTAGATACCAGCGATCCGACGAAAGTCACTTCCTTGCAGGTGCTTCTGGATGGAAACGAGGGCGACCCAATCGTCAACCCTGATAACATTGCTACCAGCGACAAGAGCATTATGCTCCAGGAAGATCTCAATGAGGAGTTCCGGGGCGTCCATGCCGGTCGTATCCTGCGTTACGATCTGCAAACACATACCGTGACGCCGGTGGCTGAGGTTGTCCAGAAGGATGAGACAGGCAAGGCACTGCCAAATGACAAGCTGGGGAGCTGGGAGAGCAGCGGCATCATCAATATGGCGGGCATTCTTGGACCTGACCAGTGGCTCGTCGTTGTGCAGGCACATACGCTCAAGGTCAAGCAGTTCAATGGTCAGGATGAAGGAGGGCAACTGCTCTTGCTGAAAGTGCCGGGTTCGGCTGACAAGTAGGATACGGCGACACCGATATCACCAGTGTTACTCAGCGAGGATGCGCTCCTCAGGATCAGGGAGCGCATCCTCGCCCCTTTCAGGGAGAGATTTTTTGGCTGCCAGGGCGACGGAGAGCGGGGTTCGCACCTCCGGCGCCCCTGGCGGACGCCCTGGCCTGCCACCGCCCCAAAAAACCTCTATTTGTAGGCATCCCCGCCCTCCCTCTCACTTTTCCTCTCCAGAGTAGAGCTTCTCGTAGCTGAAGGAGCCTGGTTAGCAGCTTGCTGACGCTGGCATTGTTGGAACAATCCGCCGAGCCGATGATTTCTCAGGTGGTGGAAATGCTTTTCGAGGGCATACAAGCCAGATAATAATGCTCTCTATTGACCTGAGATGACCTGGAGACTATAGACAAGCGGGCGTTTGTCGCGTATGATTGAGAAAATAGTTCGCAAATTATTCAGATGCGGGCTGTGGCCGCTGGCTGTGTCTATTTCACAGGCTTGTAATCTGGCAGATCGAGGGGAGTCGATGATTCACGTATATGAACTGGCCGGGCTGGATGTTGAGCGGCGTATGCGCCTGATGCGCCGGGCGGAAGTAGCAATTGATGAATTACTGGATTATGTGCGTTCTATAGTATATGATGTGCGTGATCGTGGTGATAGCGCGTTGATCGAGTATACTGCGCGTTTTGACGGAGTTCAATTGCCTGCTGCCCGGTTGCGTGTCAGGCAAGAAGAGATTGAACGAGCACATGCTGTACTTGATAAAGAAGTATACCGTGCAATTGAAGTAGCTATTCATAACGTACGAACTTTTCATAAGCGACAGATGCCTCATGAGCAATGGTTTACGCAGATTGCGCCGGGAGTGATAGCAGGCGAAAAAATTACACCGATTAGCAGTGTGGGTCTCTACGTGCCACGCAGGAAAGGGGCTTTTCCCTCGGTCATGTATATGCTGGCGGTTCCTGCGAGCATTGCGGGTGTGCCGCGCATCGTTGTGGCGACTCCCCCGGCACCTGATGGCGAGGTTGATCCTGCCTCGCTGGTGGCGGCGGATCTCTGCGGTGTGCATGAGATCTATCGCGTGGGGGGTGCGCAGGCCATTGCGGCCCTGGCTTATGGGACAGAGAGCATCGCCCGTGTGCGCAAGATTACCGGTCCGGGCAGTCCCTATATTTCTGCCGCGAAACGTCTGCTCTATGGCACTGTAGATATTGGCTTGCCGGCTGGTCCAAGCGAGTCCATCATCCTTGCCGATGAGAGTGCAGATCCCGAACTGGTTGCGCGTGACCTGCTAATCGAGGGAGAGCACGGCCCTGATTCTTCCAGTCTGCTAGTGACCGACAGTCGTGCTCTGCTCGAAGCTGTCATGGCGCTTTTACCCGGCAAGATCGATGCTCTGCCTGAGCCGCGTCGCAGCTTCTGCCATGCTGGATTCGAGGGAGAGAAGGGGACCGGCGGTCTGATTCTGGCGGCCAGTATGCGAGAGGCGATTGAGTTTGTGAATGAGTATGCGCCAGAGCATCTTGAGGTACAGGTACGTGAGCCATTTGCGATCCTACCTGATCTCAAGAATGCTGCTGAGATTCTGATCGGGCCATATACCCCGGTATGTATTGGCAACTATAGCCTGGGAACAAATGCCATTCTGCCAACGGGAGGATTTGCCCATACCTGCTCATGCACAACGGTGTTCGATTTCTTGAAAAGGACCGGTGTGGGGTATCTTACAGGAGAAGGATATACAGCTTTAAGCGCGGTAACTCGCACTCTGGCAGAATTTGAGGGCTTTCCTGCGCATGCGAATGCTGTGAGCGAACGGCCTGTGCCGGGGACCTGAGAGCAAAGCTGGCAGTTCCCCCGGCTTCCCTTTTTTTACCATTGCAGAAAGAGGAGAAAAGGCTTTTGAGAGGGTCGGGTCGCTAAAATAGACTACTGCCCACAGATAGAAGGATGTGTTATAATGCCCTCAAAGTGATGTTAATGTTTCTAGCCATAAAGCAAATATCCCATAGGGTTGCTGTTGAGACAGGTTTTGCAGTTCAATAAGAAGAGCAGCGGCATGTTATTCTCGTCAATAAAGTGGTGTAAAGAGTATGGCAAATGATTACCCTGCTGATCCCAGAGATCTCCCATATGTGAATGATTCTTCAACACCTCAAAGCGGACAGGGCAGTGTGGGATCTGGAGAGTCGCCGCATGCTTCTAGTGGAGGGCAGGCGGTGCCATCGACTTCTGCCGGGCAGGCCGGCGGTCGCAACTTGTTTCTGAAGGAGAAAAAGATCATGCGAGGTGAAGATCCGTCCACTCCCGCCGGGCAGAGCAGTAGCCGTCAACCCCTTTCCCCCGGAACCAGGCTCTGGCATGATCGCTATACTATTGAAAAACTCGTTGCCGCCGGCGGTATGGGCGCTGTTTACCTGGCTATAGATGTGCATCTTGACGGGCAGTGCGCGGTCAAGGAGATGCTGGATAATTTCCATTCCGAAGAGGAGCGTGCGCAATCAGTCGAGTGGTTCAAACGTGAGGCAAAATTGCTGTTGAACTTGAATCACCCTTGTATTCCACGTGTGCGCGACTTCTTTGATGAGAATGGTCGGCGTTACCTGGTGATGGATTTTATCAATGGGCGGACGCTGGCGCAGGCAATGGAACAGGAGGGGAATGTGGTAGGTGTCAATGGTGCGCGTGGCGTCAGTGAGGCGCTCGCACGCAACTGGGCGCAGCAGATCTGCAATGTGCTGGCATACCTGCACCGTCAGACGCCGCCGATTATCTTCCGTGACCTGAAGCCCTCAAACGTCATGATTACGCAGAGCGAAGAGATTAAACTGATCGACTTTGGTATCGCTCGTACGTTCCAATCGCAGCGTCAGTCAACGATTATCATGACGCCCGGTTATGCTCCCCCGGAACAACTGGCGGGCCGCCCGGAGCCACGCAGTGATCTCTATGCACTGGGGGCGACTCTGCACAAATTGCTTACACGCCATGATGCGGCGAACAACCAGCCGCATTTCTTCTCATTCCCCCCCTTACGCTCGCTGCGACCGGATATCTCGCCGGCCTTTGAACAGATCGTAATGAAAGCTCTTGCGCCGAATCCAGAACAGCGCTGGACCAGCGCGCTGGAGATGGAGCGGGCGATTATGGCCTTGCCGCCTCTTGCGACGCAACCTCCATCCAGGTCACTCTGGGGGTCAGCGCCACCGTCGGTTGCCGGGCCGGGCAGCGGCCCAGGTGGAACGGCCAATCCGGCCAGTTCTCCTACCCCCTCATCTACGCCAACAACGGGAACAGGAGGACCTGCCGGGCGTCATATCATGGCGGCCAGGGCGCACCTGGCTGCGAATCCGGCCAGAGTAGAGCCTGCGTATGAAGAAACAAGGCTGGCCTACGGCCTGGAGCCGAACAACGCCCTGGTGCATAAGCTCTTCGGGCAGGTGTATGCGCGCCGTGTTCCCCCACAGGCCGATATTGCCATCAAGGCCTATAATCGTTCGCTAGAACTGAATCCAAACGATGCGGAGACGCACAGGCTGGTAGGTGATGTCCTGCTATACATCCTCAACCAGCCTCAACACGCTGTTCCCGCCTATACCCAATCTTTGCGCTTGAATGCCGGCGATGCCGAGGCGCGCCAGCGCCTGGGGTTGTGCTATGAGCGTACAGGTCAGTTGGAATCGGCTTTGCGCGAGTATCAGGAGGCTGCGCGTCTCGCCCCGAAAAATCCCGCTATCCAGTATGCCCTGGGCCAGGTCGCAATGCGTCTGAATCAACTGCCCATCGCTGAACAGGCGTTCGTCCAGGTGTTGTTTAGCAATCCAGGTGATCACCAGACCCGTTTCTTGCTCAGCCAGGTGTACGAGCGCGAAAATAAGCTGGAAGATGCTTTCCGCGAGTGCGGCTATGTAGTCGGGCATTTGAGTGCCAATCCGGCGGTGCAGCAGATGTATCAGCGGCTACGTACCCGTCTGGGGCGATAAGTATACGAATAATAATGTATCGAACGTATTATTACTAGTAAGAGTTAATCCAATAGTAGAAATTTATCCAAAAAGGAACGGGGAGCGTTCACGGTAACAGGCGCTCTCTGGGCAGGAAATTGCGATGGGAGTTAACAGAAACGACAGGGGCAATGGCGTTGATGCGAACTCCTGCCAGTCGGTGAGTTCGCACGCCGGATATTGTATGAAGGGGAACAACCAATGAGGACGTCTTGTTTCGTGCTTAGGTGGTGCAGGTACAGGAGCCTGTCTGCTCCAGGTGTCGCCGCCGGGTTGCTGCTGGCCTGCTTGCTGACGGTGATCCCGCTGACCGGCGCTTTTGCTGCTTCCACTCGTCAGGCGACTCCCCCACAGCAGAAAAATTTAGATCGTGCAGGCGTCTCTGTTGTCCGTTTACTTGTTACCTATACAGAAAATGTGCAGCAGACGTCATGTACCGGGTTGGGGGCGTTGATCAGGAGCTGGCCCTCACAGTCGGGCAGTGAGAGGAACACCTGGATACTCACTGATGGCAACCTTGTGAACGTTAGCGGTACTATCCCTTGTGTACCCACTCGTACTTCTGCACGACTCACCTCAATTCAGATCTTTCTGAGCAGTGCCTATAGTGATGCGCAGGCTACTATTTCGTTGACGGTACCCTCTCAATGGAAGGTAGATTGTCAGAATGGTGGCGATTGCAGCAGAGGACCGGCACTCATATCGTTCCACTCTGCTACTCTCTTCCCGTACCTCGATATTTTTGCCACTTCTGCTGCTTCTTCTACTCCATCATCTGGTGCATCAGGTAAGTCGTCCGATGTACCGCTATCGACCCTGGTTTTAAAGAGAACGAATACTACTGGTTCCTCTGTCGATTTGCCCCCGTTCAGAGTGGATGAACAGCAAGCTGTCCGGTTCTTGACACCGGCTCTGCTACCAATGCCGACTGAAGCCACAAACGTGAAGAATGGAACGCCAGTTGTTGATGAAGCAGGAAACCTGGCGGGTATATATCTCAGTACCTCCGGGACAGAGCCATTGTTGGTAAGAGAATTCGATAAT
>JADBKA010000393.1 GCA_014896635.1 Ktedonobacteraceae bacterium | reverse complement strand
GGAATGCGGACAGACAGGACATGACCGCTGGCGTGGCTGCTGCACCTGCGGCTGAGAATCAGGTCTCTGAACAGGCGCCCGTCGTACCTGAAGAGGCCCCACCTGCACAGGTGACACCACCGCTGACGCCTCCCGCCCCTGAACCGGGACGCCGCCGCCAGCCGCAGGAAAAAGGAGAAAAAGCAAAGGAACAGAAAGAGCAGGCGGCACAGGCGCCAGCTTCCACACCGCCAGGAGAAGCGGCTCCGGCTGCTCAGCAACCATCCGGTCAGCCAGTTGCACCGGAGGATCTGCCGCCGCTGGAGTACGCGGAGTTGCAAAAGGCTAGCTCGCGTCGCCGGCGTCGGCATCGCTCAGGATCGAGCAACGCAGCGGCACAGGTCCAGCAGCCTCAACCCGCCCAACCGGTCCAGCCCGTTTCCCCACCCCCGCCGGCGCCAGGGAACACAACTGCTACGCCACAATCTGCACAATACTCGATTGTCTCCGGTTATACGGTGAATCAGATGAACCAGGGCAACGAGACAAACGGGCCATTCATGGCGCCAGAACCCTCGCCAGCACGTGGTAGCCTCTTTATACGGGACGGGCGCTCGTCTCGCACTGAATCGCTGCGCACATCAACACCGGCTTTTCCAGCCACGCGCACGACTCATGAGGGGGGCCTCTCAGCAGCAGCCGTCAACCAGCTTACCAGTGCCATCACGCAGGCATTCCAGGTCCAGACCGACCGTATGGTAGCAGAGTTGCGCCGCTCTACACAGGCTCCCACGAACATCTCTGTTTCGCTGCCGCCGTTCCCCTCTAATGAGCGCGTCGGCGTCTTCGTCGATGTAGCAAACCTGCTCTACTCGGCACGTACCTTGCGCATCGCTGTCGATTTCGGCAAGTTGCTCGACTTCTTGCGCGGTAACCGGCGCCTGGTACGCGCACACGCATACTGTCCTACCAGTCCTCAGCCTGGTGACGAGCAGATGTTTTTGCAGGCTGTGAAAGGACTGGGCTACCGCATCACCACGAAGAATTACAAGACGTTTTCAAGCGGGGCCAAAAAAGCCGATCTGGATCTGGATCTGTGTATGGACGTGGTACGCCTCGTTGATGGCCGCGCAGTTGACTGCATCGTGCTGGTCAGTGGGGACAGCGATTTTATGCCGATGCTTGATTATTGTTCCGATCATGGGGTCAGGGTGGAAGTTGCAGCCTTTGATGAGGCCATGTCGGCCACGCTCAGACAGAGCTGCGATCTCTTTATCAACCTTTCCATGCTCGAAGAAATTCGCGCATAACTGCACAGCAGGGGGCGGCCTTTGTGGTCGCCTCCCTTTCCCCGTTCAGTGAGAAATCATTACCTCTACAACGTATGTAGATGTAGAATGAGCATGGGGAACTTCCCGGTTTTCCTCTCTCCGAGCAATGTGCTATCACAGGAATCGGGAGAGTCTTTATTTATGACACCTGTGCATACAGCATAGTGTGTACTACATGTACTCCTTTTTTATTAAAAGGAGGAGAAAGGATCAGTATATGAGAAGACCCGGTAATCTGGCCGTACTGGCATCACTGCTCACTTTATTTGCGATGCTTGTCGCCGCCTGTGGAGGTGAAACTGCCACAACGCCTCCGGCAGGCTCAACCCCCACAAAAACGGCACAAAAAGTGGCTATCGTCACCGATACAGGCGGCCTGAACGACCAGGGATTCAATCAGCTCTCCTACAAAGGCTATAAACAGGCCATAAGCGAATTTGGCTTTCCTGAAAAGGTCATCCAGACGCAATCACAGAGCGATTATGTCCAGAATCTCACAACGGCAGCTCAGGCCGCCGACCTCGTTATCGCGGTGGGCTTTTTGATGAATACGCCGCTGGACCAGGTGGCGAAGCAATTCCCCAACAAGAAATTCGCCATTGTCGATGGCTGCCCCGTCCCCGCCGGTAAGCAAGACTGCGAATCACTGCCGAACGTGGCAAGCCTTTCTTTTAAGGAGCAAGAGGCTGGCTGCCTGGTTGGAGCAATTGCCGGGCAGATGGAACTGGACGGCAAAAGCAAAATCCCGAAGTTGCTCGGCAAGAATACCATCAGCGCCGTCGGTGGCCTCTCCATTCCCCCGGTCAACCGCTACATCGCCGGCTACAAATACTGCGCACAGAAGGTGAATCCCGATATCAAGGTGATTATCGGCTATTCTAATGACTTTAATGCTACGGCGAAATGTAAAGATGTGGCCCTCAGCCAGATCAACCAGCACCAGGCCGATATCGTCTTCCAGGTCGCAGGCGGCTGTGGCGTCGGTGCGCTTGACGCTGCCGATCAGAAAGGGGTCTTCGGCATCGGCGTAGACAACGATCAGGGCTATATTCACTCCAGCGTCATTACCAGTGCTCTGAAACGTGTTGATGTCGCGGTATATACAACGATCAAGAATTTCGAGAACGGCCAGTTCACCAACAAGCCGCCACTCTTCGATCTGGTTCATGATGGCGTCGGCTATGCCACCGTCAGCAAAGATGTGCCGGCTGACGCAAAGCAGAAAGCCGATGAATTCGCTAACCAGATCAAGGCCGGGACGCTGACACCGCCCGAAAATATTCCGGCCTAAGTAGGTGGACAGAACGAATGAGAAGCGGGGTCCAGGGGCGCCAGCCCCTGGCGGGGCATGGG
>JADBKA010000078.1 GCA_014896635.1 Ktedonobacteraceae bacterium | reverse complement strand
TGGGTGATCTTTTGTCCGCCGTCGGGCAACTCGTGGGTTCTACGGAAATTAATGCGCAGGCAAAGGCGGGCATCCAAACCTCGGACGGAGTGTACCAGCGAACCAGAGAAGGAGTATTGTTGGAGAATCACTATTTCTTAACCAGAAAGGGCTGCTTCTCTACGAATCTTCACGTTATCGCAACCGAACGTTAACGCTAAAACGTCTAAAATCGAGTATCCTCTTAAACAGAAGATAGGAGAGGGCTCCAGAACTGATAGCAATGTTCTCCATGCCTGGATTGTCCGGCATCACAGGTCAGTGCAAGCGTACTCCGTGCTGGCAACAAACAGGTACAGTTACCTGGTTTTATGCATGCTCCTTTCTGTTCTGTCAAAAAAAATTTCTGTAGCTGGCGATCCTGGGGGAGGGCAGCCAGCCACAGAACTAGTGTCAGCATTCCAGGTCGGTTCATGGGCCTCAAACGTCAAGGGACGATAAAGGAGAGACCAGTCATATGGCTCTCCTTTATCGTTATAGCATACTTTGCTATCTCCGCTGAATCGATTTGCACAGCCATGAGCTAAGCTGTGACCTGGTCCTGCCCGCTCATCCGATGCTGCATCAGAAGCGAGCAGAAAGCCTGGGCAGCGCACGAGAGCCGTTTATCCACACGCCGGATCAGGCTGATCGGTGTGCGCCAATCCAGCCCGCACGAAGGGACAGACACCAGTTCACCATTCGCCAGTTCTTTGCGCACACCAAACGATGAAACTACCGCTGCACCGACACCGCTCATTACCATTTGCTTGATCGCCTCATTGTCACTCAACGTGAGTAATGGGCGCAGGCGTACCTGGTGACGCGCTAGCTGTTGCTCAATGGCCTCGCGCACACCGCTGCCAGGCTCGCGCACTATCAGTTCGCCATCCCCCAGTGCCTCACATGGAATCTGCTGCAAACCGGCCCAGTGATGGTGAGGCGAAACAATCAGCACCAGAACATCATAAGCGAGGACGGAAGCCTGGATCTGCTCAGGCAGAGTTGAGACATCGCCTTCAATCAGACCAAAATCGACTTTCCAGTCGAGCGTCTCAGCAATGATTTCCTGGGAATTCTGAATAGTGATGTGGAACTCGATGCGGGGATAGTTCCGGTGAAACTCCGCGACAGCCGGCGGTAGCAGATAGATCCAGGCACTGGGATTGGCAGCAAAAGCAATCGTGCCACTTTCCAGATCGCGCAAGGCAGCAAGAGCCTCTTCCATCTCCCTTTCGAGTGCGAAGATGCGCTGCGCATACTGTTGCAGTATGCGTCCAGCGTCGGTGAGGATAATACGTCGCCCGTGACGCTCAATCAGATCGAGATGAATCTCTTGCTCCAGATTCTGGATCGTCCGTGTGACTGCGGGCTGGCTCAGGTGCAACGCTTCCGCAGCACGAGTAACATGCTCGAACTCGGCCACCTTGAGGAAAATGCGCAAATTCTGTAAATTCATAGCAGACTCCACGCTCACCAGGGCTGAATGACCAGGCCATCACACAGGAAAATATATACCAGTGCCATGATAACAAAAAGACATGACATTTTCCAAGAAAAGGATCTTCCTGCACACTTCACTCTGTACTCCAAAAACAGAAGAGGATGTGGTAGAATAAACCATACCTCTCGACATTCAGCTTTTCATGAGCCATAATAGAGGGAAGTTTCTCCTGTCCTCAGCAGAGGAGGAGCGTTCCGAAGTAGAGAAAGTCATGGGAGATCGAGATGGGCCAGTTTTCTCACTATGATTCAGAATCAGGTGACACCAATCCATTTTGCGAAGATAATAATGCACCTCTTCACGTTCTGGTTCCTTATCAGCCGGCAGAAGAAGATTACACCTCTCCGCCCAATGCCGCCCTGCACCTCTTTGAACCATTGCAGCAGCCCGCAGCGCCACCACCGGCAAAGAGTAGTACCCAGCTCAGAGCCTTCAGAGCGCTCTTCTATTTCGCTGTAGCACTGCCGATCACTTTACTGGGACTGCTCATCCTCTGCACAACCTTTGGCAGCGATACTCGTACGGTTGCCATAGCACTCTTCTTCATGCTCGGTATCCTCAGTACCAGTATGATGATCTACTTCCGTATGCGCACTCACAAACCACGCCTGCAAAAGACGACTTTTCTCCTCTTGCTGGTCGTCGCTACGTTCACCAGTTTCCTGCTCTTTTGCTTACAAATTGCGTTCATTCCCGACATACCACATAGCAGTGCTGCCCTCAAACTCAGTACCGGGATCACAGGAGGCATTATTATGTGCTACGGTTTTTTGCTCCAGATGATCGCGCTATTGTAGGTTCAACGAGAAGAAGACTGCTTGCCTGGCAGCGGATTACAGCATGGAGTTCCCCTTGCCGAGAGGCTGAGTGCTCCCGCTGCCTGTCCAGCATCCTGCCGGGATGGGATGACACGGGTGTCGGCTTCCGCGCTTCTTTTACCCCGGCCCGGAATCGATGAACCACCCCCGTTTTACCCTCAACTCCTGTATGGTTCGTTAAAAACGATATTGATCAGCAAAATGACGACACTGACGGCACCAAACCCAAAAAAGCCGGTGAAACCGCCTATCCCCAGGGTTATAGCAGTGAGTGGGATCAAAACGCCGAGCGAGACAATAGCCAGCGCAAGGCGCTGACCAGCGTTAGGTCGTTGATGCTGGGGAGCCTGGAGTTTTCCCTGTGGAGCCTGTCCTATGCGCTGTACGACTCGTTGCGCAATGGCCTCGACCAGGTTATCATCTACCGGCACGCCCTGGCGCGGCTCCTCATATTGAGGCTGAGCATAGCTCTGGTTGCCCTCGTATCTCCCATAACTGGCGCGCGGCTCTTCGTACATCTGTGACATAAACTGACCTTTCCCTTTATTTTACACGAGAAATATCAACTCTATCGTATTGTATTGACTCGGAGTGACATAGTCACAGTCGTTAGGATTTACGATTCGGGAGTGTTGCCGGTTGCAGGTTCATGTTTTTCACAAAGCCGCTTATCCAGTCAGCAACGCCTCAGAAAAATGAGATACACACCCAGAAAATGTTCTTCTCACATCTCCTGGCTTCGCTGGCATATCGAAGTTCTGATAAACTTGTTCTTTTGAACAAGATATGTTATGATGTAAGTTGTTGCATGAGGTAGATGTATGCTTACAACGCGGGAGGATGGAAGGAGAAGCAGGTACCCAATCAGGGAAAGGAGAAATTGATCGGCTCTATGGAAAGGAGCGATTACCACCAGACATGGCGTCAACTGCTTGGCCAGTTACTTGAGGATCGCCAGCAAAGGAAGCGCATTACTCAGGGAGTCAACGTGCAGCCTCTGACGTTGAAACGATGGGTTAGCGGCGAATCAACACCTCGTGATGATAACATACGCATGTTGCTCAAGGTCGTTCCGGCTGATATTTCTCACACATTCGCCTCGCTGGTGGTCAGGGATTTTCCCCACCTGTTCGAGCCAGAGACCGCCTCAATGTCTCTGGCAACAGTGCCGCCAGCGGAATTCTACGCGCGTATGCTCAGCGCCTATGCTCAGACAGGCCCCACCCTGCATCCACAGACGATGTATACCCTGCTTCTTCAGCAGATGATCCTGCATCTCGACCCTGCCAGGCAGGGCATGGCTGCGAACGTCGTTCGCTGCATGCCCCCCAGAAGTGGGCAGAAAGTGCGCAGCCTGCAAATAATCGAAGGCATCGGCACTCCTCCCTGGTCGCCAGAAGGTGTAGGACAGCGAACGCTCTTCCTGGGCATCGAGTCGGCCTGTGGCGCGGCTGTTACGCAGGGTCGCATGATCATGGTAGCTAGCCGCGACAGAGAGGCTTCGCTTTATCCAGTGCGTTGGACGATATACGAGCAGAGCCTGGTAGCTTCTCCTATTCTTTGCCGGACGAGGATAGCTGGCTGCCTGCTTATCTCCAGTGCGCGCCCTTACTTTTTCACCGACGCTCATCTCACTTTGATCGAACACTATACTCACCTGGCCACACTCACATTTGAGCGGAACGAGTTTTACGATCTCAAGGATATCCAGCTTCACCCTATGCCTGAGTCAGTGGTACAAGAACCATACTTCCACGATTTTAACCGTCGTGTGCTCCAGAAGGTAACGGAGGCAACAGCCAGGCAGCGATCTCTGTCACTCCCGCAAGCTCAGGAGCAGGTCTGGCAGGATATCGAAGAAGAGCTTTTGCAGCGATCAACGCCCAGACCGTGAAACCCGTCTCTGTCAGTGCTTTATTTTCGTACCAAGAAGGAAGGAGCCGCAATGTCCTCTATTCACCCCTCCGAAAATAGCTACATCCTTGACCAGGAGAGCAACGCCGAAATGGCCCGCCTGATCGATCAGGATATCATGATTACAAAGCACATGGGTGGATTGTTTCCGCCCACCTTTGATCTCTCAAATGTTCATGATATCCTTGACATCGCCTGCGGGCCTGGCGGCTGGGCCGTTGAGGTAGCCTTTACTTATCCCAATAAGCAGGTGGTTGGCATCGACATCAGTTCTCGCATGCTCAACTACGCACGCTCGCGTGCCAACGTGCATGGCCTCAAGAAGGTTAAATTCTTGCAAATGGATGCTACAGGACCCCTGGCCTTTTCCGATGCCTCGTTCGATTTCGTCAATGCGCGCGGCCTGGTAGGCTTCATGTGGCGAGAGGCCTGGCAACCGTTCGTAGCCGAATGCTTTCGTATCACCCGTCCTGGCGGCACCATTCGCCTGACCGAGCTGGATAACCTGGTCGGGATCACGAACAGTGCTGCACTGGAACGACTCGGTCGGCTGATTACGAAAGTGTTTCACCGGCAAAGAAGGACATTCTGCGACGATGAAAATGCCTCTCACTTTGGAGTGACTCCCATGCTGGCCAGTTTTCTAGAGCAGGCCGGTTGCGATATTATCCACGAACAGCCGCATATGCAAAACTACTCTTCTGGCATGGAAGGTCATGTCAGCGAGTACAGAAACTTCCAGGTGGGCATGAAAATGCTCCAGTCGGTGCTTGTCAAGGCAGGACTGGCTTCCCAGGAAGAACTGGATCAACTCTACCAGCAGATGCTCACCGATATGACTGCTGAAAATTTTCGTGGCATTGTCTATTTCATGAGCGCTATCGGTCATAAACCACTTTAACACCGCTTCTCCAGGCTTAGAAAACTGGCATCACATAGCAAGCAAGAGCAACAGAGCTACCAGCAGGGCTATTAATATTAAAGAAGAAAGCGTGACTACCACAGTCGTTAGCTCTGAAGAGAACTGAACAACTGTGGTAGTCGTGTTTTTGTCTGGATAAAAAACATCTCGCCAGGCCGATCGCCGTGTATTTGAAACTTTCGCAGGCTAAAAGACGTGCAACCGAAAAGAGAGAGACGTTTTTCACAGGAGTAAAGGATCATGGACACGCCCGGCGAGAAGAGAAAAGATATCCATAGACATATGCATGTCTATTCTTCTGACCGTCAATCGCTCGGCCACATCGCTGAAGTCTATGGCGATTCTTTCCTGGTACGCAAAGGCATATTTTTTCCCAGTGATCGCTATATCCCTTACAGTGCAGTCGCTTCCGTTGAAGATGAGCAGGTTGTGTTGCGTATGAATGCCCCCGAAGTAAAGGATATGGAGTGGTCAATACGCCCTGACTATGAAGAACACGCGGGTGATCCGACACAACTGATGTACGACCGGGGACACGGAATACCTGATCCTTTCGATGAAACAAATCCGAACCACAGTTGATTCCGCTTCTCCTCTGGAGTATTGCCATTGTTTGTGCGACAAAGGCGGTTACATTGTGCCAACACATTGCTTTTTGTGTACAAAAAAAGGCGTGAACAAAGGGAGAGAAGATAAGGTTAGAACCTTAGCCTTTCTAAGGTGATCACCCGATGTGATGACTGACTCCCATTCTTTAAAATAAGGGAGAACATGGCAAAAGCATGGACACCTGAACATCGGTTCAAGCATAAATACAGCCGATGCTGACCACGAGGCCATACGGGGTCCGACGCTGATTCTGTCGGTAAGTTTCCTGAAGGGAGCGTGGAATCATGGCAATTGTTGATCCAGTCAAAGAAGACGAGATGAAGAGAGCAAACAGCTCATCAACACTGAAAAGCCGGTTCTCGACAGCGATTGCCTCCGAATTTGATATCGACCTCGATACTTCACCTGCACAGCGCCATACCGAACCCCTGGCTACGGGGAATATGGTACTGGAAGATGAGGAAGAAGCAGACTACTACCTGCTCAATGAGGACGATGATGAGGAGGGCGAGGCAGACGCCCTGGAGAACCTGCCAGACCATGCGCATAAAGCAGCCAATATCCGCAATGTCAAGCAATTGTCTGGCACTGAAGATGCTTTTCAGAGCTATCTGCGTGACATTCGCAACCTGGGTCTGCTGACGCATGCAGAAGAAATTGATCTCGCCCAGCGCGCAGCCGCCGGAGATGAAACGGCTCGCCGCAAGCTGGTCGAGTCGAACCTGCGTCTGGTCATTTCTATTGCCCGTCGCTACACCAGCACAGGAGTTCCACTCGTTGACCTGATCCAGGAGGGCAACCTGGGGTTGATACGTGCGGCAGAAAAGTTTGATTACCAGCGGGGCTGCCACTTCGGTACCTATGCCACCTGGTGGATACGACAGGCAGTCAGCCGTGCCGCAGGAGAACAGTCTCGTCTCATCCACCTGCCAGAACATGTCGCTACGCGCCTGCGTAAAGTGCGACGTGTTGCAGCACAGCTCTCGCAGGAAAATGGACTTGATCCCCTACCTGAGCAAATAGCGACTGCCTGCAATTTTGATGTGAACGAGGTAATCGACTTACTAGGCGTCATCGAGCAGCCAGTCTCCCTGGATGCTCCTGTCGATGATGAAGCTCGCTATTCCCTGGCCGATACTCTTGAAGATAACACCTCTCCTGCGCCCGCCGATACGGCTTCACAACACCTGTTGAGCGAAGAACTACACCGCGCCCTCTCCATCCTGACTCCACGCGAGCGCGCTGTCATTACGCTGCGCTACGGTATCGGCGACGGACATAGCCGCACACTCCTTGAAGTCGGCAAAGAACTGGGCATTTCGCGCGAACGTGTACGCCAGCTCGAAGTCGTTGCCCTCATGAAGCTACGCGGCATGAGCAATAGTATTGCTCTGCGCGAATGTGTCTGATCTATAATCACCGCGCTATGCCAGTTTTACTGAACAGGGTCCGGGGTGATCACCCCGGACCCTCTCTATTCTCCCCACAGCGAGCCAGCCCCAAAAAATCTGAGCGCAAAATCCCATAAGGCTTGACGTTAAACTCATAGATTGAGGGCGAGAATGTTTAACAACCATCCTCGGACCTCTCAGGACAATCGACAAAAAAAAGGGAAAAGAAAGGAGAATGAGCCTGGCAATGGATCTCAAGCGGATCAAGCCCACATGGATAGGACTGGTGATGGTAGCAATTCTCACTCTGACCGCTGCATGCAGCACCTCTCAAACAGATACACCTTCACCACCGTTTAATTTACCAACATCTGCAAGCACGACTACAGCAAACACAGCAAAACAATCGCCGACTGCCGCTTCAGGAACTACTGTTCCTGTGAACCTGGCTGTGAACTTCGGAACCATCGACCTGACAATTCTCAATATCCAGCAAGCGCAGCACTTCGATGACGATGGTATCACTGAAGGAGACAGTATTATCCGCGTGAATTTTAAAGAAGCGAATAACACAGACAGAAATGCCGCCTACAGCTATGATAATGTCGCCCGCCTGATCTTAACGGATGGAAGCAGTATCGCGCCAGGATATACTAAAAATGGCAGGCCGCCGGTTGGTGGATCAACGCAGGTCAACTGGCTGGACTTTCCGGTTTCTGCCGGTACAGGGACCAGTGGACTGATACTGCGACTGGGGAATCAACAACAGGCCCAGATGGATATCCCACTCAAGGAGAAGGCCGACCTGAGCCAATACCAGCCAAAAATCGTTCAACTCAATAAAAGCGTAACGCAAGGAAAAGCAACCTGGAAGCTTACACAGGCGACATTGAGATGGAGCGGTGCCGGAAAGCAAGCAGAGAAAGGAATGCGCTACGTCATACTACAACTGGAGGTTACTGCATCATCGAATATTAACTACGGGTTAGGAGAGAATGCACGCCTGAAAGCAGGAGATAGCACCGCTACTGCTGACTACGACGGGACAACGATCCCTTCGTCACTGGCTGGTGGGACTAACGCAAAGGGTATCGCTACCTTCCAGGTTCCCCAGGGAGTGACAAACTATACTTTCCTTCTGCTAGGAGATGAATCAACGCCTGAGGCAAAGATCGATTTTCAGATATAGCCTTTGTGGTATCGTAAACTCTATGCGTTTTTGCTCTACGCCACTGCCGGATCTTCCGGCCCGGCGGTGGCGTAGAGGCGTACTCTGGGCAGAGATGAGACACGGGCCGGAACAACAGTAAACAGTATCACCCGCCTCGACACTCACGTCGCCGTATGCTATAGTTCCTTAAAACAGGTGGTGGGTGTTCATCATGCTCGGCCAAATAGTAGGACAGAAGCGAACCGTCTTGCCGAGAAGAAAAACGCCAGTTTTGCCAGTTCCGCCTGTCGATTCGATCATTATCTCGACTCTGGTACTGGCAGCACTGATACCACGTATACTGCTGGCAATACAACTGGATCTGGTAACTGACGAGGTTGTCTATATTCTGGGTGGCAAGATCTATTTTCCTTTGATCGAACATCTGAGTATCGGCAACGCTGGCTGGCACTATAATTACGAACACCCCCCTTTTGTCAAATTGTTCATAGGACTCTCGCTGGCTGGCAATGCGGCGCTCGGACATCCACTGGGAGAACTCTTTGCAGCACGGCTGCCCAGTATCCTGTGTGGGACCTTGATGGTGGGAGCCATTTACTGGCTGGGTAAAGACGCCTTCGGGCGCATGGTTGCGCTGGCGGCTGCGCTCAGCCTGGCGTTCAGTCCCTGGCTGGTCTATTTCAGCGCCCTGGCATACCTCGACATGACGATGACGGCTCTGATCACCGTAGCCTTTCTCCTGCTCTGGCACGCGCTTCGCCATCCCTGGCTTTATCTCCTGTCTGCTGCACTTGTCGGGTTGGCAGCAGCCAGCAAATATACGGCAGTGCTGGTCATTCCCGGCATGGTGCTCTTTACTCTCTACTACTTTCTGGCACTGCGCCCGCATCTTCCCATTGAGCAGCGCCCCGCTATTCCCTGGCGCTGGTGGCTGACGGCAGTCGTACTTTTTCCACTGACCTTTCTGAGCGCAGACCCTGCTATCTGGTCTGATCCCTACCACCTGCTCCTGCGCAGCTTCCAGTTCGAGTGGGAACACGCCGCCACCGGTCATCTGACGTTCCTTGCAGGACATTACGGACTGTTTGTCCCTCACTGGGCAATGCTGTACACTATCGCAGTGAAGATCAGTATTTTTCTCACTGCCCCCGCGCTCCTCTTTGTACTCATCGCCCTCGTCCGACTGATACGTTTTCACCTGCACAGCGGAGAGCTTTCAGTTACAAGGATTGCGGAAAATGCTTTCCTGCTTGCCTGGCTGATCGTTCCTGCCGCCATGTTCAGCCTGCTCAACATTGTTGTCGGGACCCATTACTACCTGCCGCTGGCAGTACCGGTCACGCTGGCCGGTACAAGCGGGCTGGCAATCCTGCTGCGTTCCTGCCGAGACATCCTCTCTACTCTTGCTAGTAGAGAGGGTAGAGGAACAGCTATCTCTGGCAAACAGCCAGGGGAACAGTTCGTGAAACCAACATGGAGAAAGGCATCGAGTCCACATATAGCATGGCTGCTGGCCTTGCTGTTAATCGTCGCAGTCAGCCTGCCGCACCTGCTCGGTCTGGTGACAGTAGATGCCGCAGAAGGCTACACCAGCGAGATCTTTGCAGGAGAGGACGCAGCTCTACAGATCGCTTATCCCGGCTACCGGGACGCCGTGCGCTGGCTGGCAGCGCATACTGACGGGCCAGTCAGCATCGGCCTTGTTGCCCTGCCCAACACCCTCGACCCCGGCAGGATGGGCGTCTCCTGGTATAACTACAACAGCGACCTGCCAGCAAGGTTTCACCTCAGCGAGGTCAATCCGGGCGACTCCACATTCACCAATGATTACCTGGTGTGGCCTATGCATCTCATACAACGAGGCTATCTGCCGCCTGAAGCGTGGCGCGCCCACCTTCTTCACA
The DNA here is from genome assembly GCA_014896635.1 of Ktedonobacteraceae bacterium. The sequence goes on along the minus strand of JADBKA010000078.1, from coordinate 10,315 downwards.
GCATTATGGGAGGCAAGACAACTTACTGCTCTATCCTGGCGCGCCCTTCCCCAGCCCGCACCAGCACAGAGAGCCGGGCAGTATCAGCGATGGCGCTCGCTCTTCGTGCCATTCAGTGACTAGCTGCATGACCTCTTCGTTTCAAAATCTCAGTGAACCTGAACTCTCTTAAATTTTATCGGAGTAGCGAGTCACAGGCAGGAAAGATACTATATGAAACGACCTCCGCTTCGAGATATATTAGGGCTGTTTACTCTCAGTCGTCTCTTATTAATCACAGTTACCTATTTCGGTTATATTCTCCTGACGGCCCCCAAGTATTCCAGTGAGCCGGTCGATCTCGTCGGCCTTTTCAGTAGCTGGAATCATTGGGATGCCGCAAATTATGTACGCATCGCTCAGTACGGCTATCAGACAAAACTCGATTTCGCTTTCTTTCCGCTTTTCCCGATGCTCATTTCGGCCATTTCCTATCCCTTCGGCAACTGGGGGTATGTCGCCGGGGGCCTCATTATTAGCAATCTGGCTTTGCTCGGCGCGATGTTTGTGATCTACCAGCTCGCCGCCGAATTTGGCGGCGACCAGACGGCGCGCCGCACACTTCTCTACCTCTGCATCTTCCCCACTGCATTCTTTTTTTTCGCCGCTTATAACGAATCGCTTTTTCTCTTTCTGGCCGCAGGCTCTTTTTTAGCCATGCGACGCAAGCAGTGGTGGCTGGCAGGGCTGCTCGGCCTTTTAGCTTCGCTGGCACGCAGTGCCGGTCCGATCCTGGCTGTGCCTTACCTGTATGAACTCTGGATCGCGCGTGAGCAGGTCTTTACCAGCCGGAAAAATGCTCTGCTGAGTATCGTACCCATTACACTGATACCGCTGGGGATCGCACTCTATGCACTCTATTGCTGGAAAATGACCGGTAATCCGCTGATCTTCGCTGCTGTACAAATTCACTGGGCACGCCATATAACCCTGCCCTGGGCCGGTATCTGGCAGGCTATTGTCGAACTGGTAGCCGTTCAGCCTTTCGGTTCTTTCTACCAGGCTCATATCATTCTCGATTTCGGTGCCACGCTCCTGTTTATCGTGCTGGCTATCCTGGGCCGGACTCGACTACGCATGAGCTACAGCCTGTGGGCTGCTACGATGCTTTTTTATATCCTGCTTTCTCCCAGTACAGGCCAGCATGATTCTCTGATCTCTAACCAGCGATTCGTGCTTGAACTTTTCCCCTGTTTCATTACACTGGCATTGCTAGGCATAAAATATCCTCGTCTTCATCAGGCGCTGGTTCTGCTCTTCCCTGCCCTGCTGGCAACTTTAACGATTCTTTTTGTGATGAATCGCTGGATGGTATAAGTTAGAAAAAGAGGAGTTTTCAGCACTCGTGAAAAGAACAACGGGAGAATTTTCTGGAGTTACGCCTGTCACTCAAATTCAACAACAAAAAAAATTAAAATTCGTGTTGAAACAACCAGGCATATATGCTCTCCTCTTTACTCTCTGTCTGCTGATCAGCCTGGCTCCCCTGAAGCGCCTCGGCGGCATCGCCGACCTGATGTTGCCAACAAATAAACTTTTGATGGTGCCGGGTTTCTGGCTGCCCGTTGATCTGCATTTTACAGCGGATGCTCGCATATCACAATGGACGACGCACGTGGTTCTGTTCCTGTCACTGCTTGGACTGGCCTTTGTCATTTACCTGGCATGCACCAGGTGGCTCCAGCGCCAGCCAGCTCAGGGTGACTTCAGGCAGACCCGGCGGCTGATCTACCTGGTCACTATCGTGAGCGGGCTGGCCTTTTTGCTGACACCGGCCATGCTCTCCCACGATATTTTCGTCTATGCTGGCTACGGGCGCATTCTGACCATCCACCATGCCAATCCCTATTTCACGACGCTCTCTATGTTCCCCCAGGACCCGTTCAACCGCCTGGACGATTGGAAAAACGTGCTCTCTGCCTATGGGCCGCTCTGGACAGCCCTCTGCGGTCTGATCGCGCTGTTGGCAGGCGATGATCCAGCTCGCACCATTCTGCTCTATCGTGGTTTTGCGCTTGCATCCCACCTGCTCAATATTTCACTCATCGCGGCTATTCTCGGCACGCTGGGACGTTCCCCTCGCACGATCACGCTGGGCATGCTGCTCTACGCCTGGAATCCTCTGGTGCTGGAAGAGAGCAGTCTGGGAGCGCACAATGATACGTTCATGATGACGCTCGTCCTGGCAGGCTTTTTTTTCAGCGTGCGCACGGTACAAAATCTCGGTCAGCACCGTCCCTCGCTGCTCCAGTCCCTACCAGCTCTTGTAGCTTTTACGCTGGCGGCCCTGGTCAAATTTACTGCGGCCCCGGTCCTGTTCTTCTTCCTGCTCCTGCTCGCCCGCCAGGCATATGACGCTAATCTTGCGCACGTAACGAGGATAGCCGCCGGTACACGGCAATACTTTGCACACCTCAAAGCCATTGCATTGATCGTCGTTCCGGCAGGAGCAGTCAGCGGTACACTGGCGCTGGTACTGTACTTGCCATACTGGTCAGGCTTTACGCTCGACATGATACTCTACAGCTTCACGTCCCCGCCCTCCTCCCGCTCATCCTATGGATCTATCCTCTATGCTATCGTGGCGTGGAATCACGATCACGGCCTGCCGCCTCAGGGTACCTGGATGCATTTTATCGTGGACATTTTTGGCCGGCATCAAACCTGGAATGTCATTAATCTCATCACATTTGTCAGCATGCTGCTCATCGGCGCGCTCTGGATCTGGCGCCAGCCCGCCGTTCGCACAACAGCACTGGCAACGCTGGCTCTCTTAGGCGCGGTATTGATAGTAACTCACTGGTTCTTTCCCTGGTATCTTACCTGGCTGATAGGGTTGGCCGCGATCTGTCTTCCCACGACGTACGACCGCGTGGGACGCGCGCTGCTGGCTTTCGCGTTGACATTCTCCGCTTCGGCGCTCTGCTCCTATCTCTACGCCAATTTCCGTTCGCCCATTGGCGGCTGGACAGGACTGAGTTTCCTGACCACGCTCGCGCCACCGCTGATTATGCTCTGCCTTTTTCTGGTTCTGCCGCTAAACTATAAGAAAGAAATAGTCGTAGGGACTACCCCTGGTACTATTTCTGATACCCCCGGTACTCCTGGAGATCGTTAAAGATTACCAGAAACTGCTCTGCTAAATCATAAGGCCAGGGGACACCCCTTGAACCCCGTCAAGGGGCCGCCGTACCCCATTTCCCGCAGGCTTTGCGCCGCTCTATTTAGTGTGTTCCCACAGGATGCCTGTTAGCTTGCTGCACAGAGATTGGCGGTTCAGCGATTGCTCTGCGGCGCGCGTAGAAAACGAGCAAAGTTATAACAGAGATCAGCAACAGAAAGTTGCGAACAGTCACTACAGGATAGAATAGTCGCAGATAAGGCACTTTGAGCAGAGGAGCCATTGTGTAGATGTAGGGATAGATCCAGGTGGTCAGCAGACACAGGAGACCACCGATAACCACCCAGCGCCGATCACCCTCACCGACATAGGCCAGCAGAGGGATGAGCCAGATGAGATACTGCGGGCTGAAGACTTTGCCGGTCAGCAGGACGAGCAGCAGGAACAACAGCGAAGCGGTCGGCAGGTCGATTTTACGGTGCCACTGGAGCCACAGCACAGAGAGCAGGCCGGCGCCTTCGATGAGCGTCATTAGCGGTGAAATCAGAGCAGCATACGGACTGAGAACGTTGAGGGAACCGAAAGTGTAGACGTAATGCTGTGGCTGGCCAAGCAGCCGGTCTAGCAGCCAGAGGAGCGAAGAAGCCAGTGATTCTATTTGCACAGGGCGCCCGAAAAAATAACTCAACGGGGCAAGCGTTCCCTCAACGCTGAGCAGCAGCGAGACAAACATCACACTGGCACAGACAACACCGTAGATGCCCAGCGGAACCCACCTGCGCCAGGCGTACCAGCGCTCGCGCGAAGCCATCTGCTGGCCCAGCAAAAACGGCAGCAGCAGCAGTACAGGATAGAACTTCAGCAACGTGGCGATTGCCAGGAGAAAAAAAGCCCATTTCCAGTGCGCTTTGACCGCGCAGAGCAAGGCAAATAACGTAAATGCCGCCGGTACAATATCAAAGCGCCCGGCCACTGTTGCCCAGCCCCCGACCACAAAATACAGCGCACAGGCAATCGCCGCCTGCCTTGAACGGTAACGCAACAAAACGATATAGACAAGCGCCGCCAGCAAGATCATCCAGATAGCGTAGGCAATCTGTGAGAGAAAAGGCGGCACTATCATCCCCAGTGAGAAGAAAAAGATAGCAAGCAGCGGATACTCACGCGGCAAAGAGTGGAATCTCTCCGTCGCTGATTGGGACGCCACAAAACTGCTGAGCCACTCCGGTGCGCCACTGCTGCGCATCTTCTGTACAATTGCAGCCGTAGAAGGAGCACCGGCAGCAAACTCTTTATCAGGATGCTGGATAAACCAGCACTGTTCTTTCGGTAACGACTTGAGCGCCGGCAAGCCCTGCCAGAACGCGACGGCATAACACTCATATTTCGCAGCATCGGTATTCGTATGGAAAATCTGCCAGGAAGCGCCGTAGTAGAGCAGCCCTCCCATCAGCAGAATAATAATGATATCCCACTTGAAGCGTTGCCAGAAGCCAGCCGTTCTCCCCGCATTCGTCGAACTTCTCCCTGATTGCTGTGTCTTGCTTTTCATGCCTCATTCCGTGATCATTGTATATTCGTTATATCCAACGTAGTCGGCACAGGGAACGTCACAAACCGGGACAAAAAGCCACCTCCGGCGCTACCATAAACCGGTTCGATATGTTACAATAGCAGAGCATAAAAGGATGTAAGGGAAACGAGGTGTAGTAAGTATGGTCACACTGACTGAAGGTCAGAAATTTGAACGTTATCGCGTGCTTCATTTCCTGGGTAAAGGGGTATCGGGCGAAAGCTACGAGGCAGAAGATACAAAATACCAGCGCAAAGTTACTCTCAAGCTTATCCATCCCTGGCTTCCTTTAGCCGATTCTGCTCTTCGCCAGTTCTTTCGTGAAATGCAGCATATCAGCATATTTACACATCCATGCCTGGCGACAATTTTCGACTACGGTGATCACAATGGACAGCTCTATGCTGTTCGCCACTATACTACTGCCGGTTCGCTTTTAGGAGAAAAGGGACGTCTCTGGTATCAGCCCCCCCTACCTGTTGCCGATGCTATCGCTCTCACTCATCAACTCGCCCAGGCACTCAATCAGCTTCACAGTTATGACTACGCGCACGGATCGCTCACGCTCTCTAATATCCTGGTAGTACGCAGTTTCACACACAATGAGCAAACTGATGCCGCGCCGCTTCTGATTGCAGATGCCGGTCTGGCTCACTTTGTACGCCGTTTTGGCCGTCCTGTCATTCGTTACCTGCCTATTACAGCGGCCCCGGAGCAACTCGGGCATCGCACTGTGCCAGCCAGCGACCAGTATGCGCTCGCCATTCTGCTCTACTTCTGGCTTACAGGCCATCTCCCTTTTACCGGTACACCCGAAGAGGTTGAGCAACTGAAACTGAGCGAAACCTTTCCATCCCTCAGAGAACATGCTCCCCAGGTGACAGGCGAGCAGGAAGCTATCATCCAGCGCGCGTTGAGTGTCTACCCGGAAGAGCGCTATCCCTCTACCCTTGCCTTCACCAGTGCGCTCTGTGCCTCGCTTACAAGTCCTTCCCATCCTCAGCAGGTGCCTCTTTCTGCCAGTGCGACCCGCAAGGATACTCCTGCAACGCCCGTCCCTTCTCCTGAGATGCCTGCTATCCTCCACACTCCTGCATCTCTAGTTCCTCCCGCTGCTTCCGTCCCGACCACGCCCGTACCAGACCTCACAAAACTCACAACTTTCCCTTCTGTTGCCAGCCCTCAGCCACCCACGTCAAAACCGGGCGAGTCAGATCAACCCGCGTCTCCTTCTCTCCCTACAACAGACCACACAGAACCAGCTCCTCCGGCTCCCCAGACCGATTACCTGGCAGAACTGCTGGCTATATTGAGCCGTCCCACACCGGCTCCTCAACCACCAGAATCATCAGAGTCACCGGTGTCACAACCAGGCATCGAGCCAGATACTTCACAACCGCACCCTCAACCTCATCTGACTCCCAAACCTCAAACTCCCGAAACACCGGCAGAACCGGCAAAACCATCCTCACAGCCGGTCATCCTTTCCAGGACGGAGCCTGATAGCAGGACATCTCCGCCAGCACCAGAACAAACACCACCATCATCGCAGTCACAGAAAAGCGACGAACATACAAACAGTGACCACGCAGAGGCACAGCAACTATGCGCTTTCCTGGTCATCAACTCATCCCGTTATCTGAACGCGCCACGCGAGATCAAAATAGAGCGTGAGACTACCACCATCGGACGCGCAGGCACAAGTGACGTCTTGCTCGATCAGGACCCTCTGACCTCGCGCCACCAGGCGCTCCTAAAGCGAGAGGGAAGCACTTTCCTGCTTTATGATCAGGGGAGCGCCTATGGCACTCTCCTTAATGGCGAAAAGCTCACCGCTGGCTCCGCCTACTCGCTCCACGACGGTGATCATATCACTATCGGTGCATATGAACTGACCTTCCACCTGAATCGCCGCCAGCCCTCTGCCTTCTAGCCTCCTGATTCAGATCACCGGCAAGACCTTGCCAGAGGGCAAGTTTGCGAGTAGAATAGCCACTATCACTCTCTAAAAAAACTTTTTTTCTCTTCTCAATGCATAAAAAAAATATACTGGATTGGTTAAATTTCGATGAGAATACAATGGAAGTTCCGGCCATCACTGTCCACGTGGCTTTTCTTGGCGCTGCTCTCGGCCAGTCTTTTTCTGCTCTACACAGCTTTCTATGCTACTGGTATGCTCAACCTCCCCACGCTACTAGTCGAACGCTGGCTGGTCGGGCGTCCTCTGACCCGACTTGATTGTGTGTTTCTCGAATGGCGCAGCCTGGGTGAAATTTTCGCCTCGCTCGCTTTCCTGGCTGTTATCAGTGGTGTCTGCCTGCTGGCGGGCTATCGCCGGCGCGTCATTCCTTACCTTTTTCTGCTGCTACTGCTCGGTACGGGAGTTGAGGTGATCGGGAAGAAGTTGTTCGATCTGCCGCTGCCGCTCTCCTTGCGCTCCGGCATGACGACGCTCAGTTGCCCCCAGATGCAGGGACAGCCGGCGACTGTACAGATCGGCACCGGCCTGGGCATGTGGTGGCTGGCACCCGCTGCTCCGAAAGATAAGCAGTCCTGGGCGCATACTGTCTCACAGATGCCGCTGAAGCCTGCTGAACCGGGATCAGTAGAGAATGGCTATCCGAGTGGCCACGCGCTGCGTTTCTGGTTCATTGGCATCATCGCTTCCTGGCTGGCCTGGCGCCATATCAGGCGGCGCTGGCTGGCCCGTAGCCTGGCCGCACTGCTACTGGCCGCCGGATTCACCGGCGGATTCGTCCAGTTCTATATCGGCTCGCACTTCGTTTCCGATACCATCGCCGGCTACTTCTTAGCTTCGGCCCTGGCCTGCGCTGCTATCATTCTCTTACAAGCGAACGTACCTCCGTTTAGAAAACGGGGCTTCTACGCCGTTGCCGACGTTGGCCGAGATGCCGGGCGTCCCGACCGGAAGCTGTTTTCGTCCCAAATCTAGGATGACCTTTGTGGATGCTGTATCCCTGTCCAGTTCACACCCACACTCGCAGGAATGCCACCGTTCATCGAGCGTCTTTTTGCGAATGGTTCCACAATTGGGACAGGTTTGTGACGTTATGGCACGCGCGTCGGAGCAGCCGAACGTGTCGAGGTGCCATTCCATCTGATTGTACGCGAGAGTACGATGGGGCGCAATGCCACTGGTGAGGGAAGATCTCCAACCCGCTTTGTATGAATGCCAGGGCGATCAAGAACCCACGCGAAACGGCGAGTAGGGCGATTGCAGTTCCGCTTCACGAGGCAACACAATTCCGAAGTAGCTCTCAAGAGCCTCCCAATACGCATCTTTGCCTTCAACCTGGGTGGTAATGGTCTTCTTCGGGCTGCGAATCTTTAACTCGTCATTGAAGAGAATGATGCGGGCCTCATCAGTAGCAATCGTACAGATAGTATGATGGGTAAAATGTGATTCTGGGGATGTCGATGTATGATAGTTCATAGCTTCATAATCAGCAGGATATCGCTCTTGCAAAGTAAATGCATACAGATGGCGCCATTGACCTTCCAGTCGATGTTGGAAGATGAAACCGAGTTCTGGATCAGGGACGAAGCGGTAGGTATCGAGGTACTGAGGAAACTCCCTCTCAGGTTCAAGCGGTACTGCCTCAAGCAGCCCATTGCCGCCGAAGCCGACATCAGCAATCCACCGCTCTCCTGCTATCTCGACCAGCGTCAGCCGGTGTGATTCGGGCATGAAGGCTTCTCCGTTAAAAACACGTGCTGCCAGAGGGACGACTGTGAATCCCAGCCGCTGTAAAACCAGAAAGAACAGACCATTGAGTTCATGATTCGGGCCGCCTTACCCCTCGATGAATCGTAGGGGTATCCGGCGGCCCGACGTGGCTCTTTCTGAAGGTTAGAACACATGTTATAATGCGGTGGATGGATGCGCAGCATACCAAACACGTCACCTACAAGCTTGCCTATCACTTTGTCTGGCATCCTTAGCATTGAAACGAGTGACTGAAAATAGAGCGAAACCTGGGTTTTTAGCATTCCTCATCTTCAGGATTATATCTTCTGCGACGCCGCTCAGTGAAAGCATCTAAGTCTGAACGGGAGATCTGATACCGGCCAAAAATGTCTTTAGTAGCATGGAGTTCCCCGTTCTTAATCCAGCGCCGTACCGTCTTCTCATCCACCTCCATCATGCGTGCCACATCTTTAATAGTCATTGAGTTATCGCTCATCTACGCACTCCAGTGGTCTCATTGTTTTACTATCTTACACCTTACGGGAAAGTTGGTCAACTCCTGGGTTGACAAGGGTAGACATAGTATACTATACTAACCTGTAGGAGGATGAATGCATCCAACATTATGAAGTAGAGCGGGCAAATGGAGGTAACGGGCCTACGCACGAACGCAGGCCCATAGAGAGTCTAGTCCGTAAAGTCCCTTCTAGCCTCTCCACTCTCGCATGATAGCGGTTGGAGAGCCAGCAGTCAAGCCGTGAAAGGAGCTTCGACTATGGTTATTCGTACCCCGTCAACCCTTCCGATCACCGACAGCCTCTCGATCACGCCCCTGCTTGTGATCCAGAGCCAGGACGCAGCTTCGCATTACCGCCAGGGGTTTCACTGGTCTCTCCTGGAACTGGAGGAGAGCGAAAAGCAGGAACTGACGCAGGACCGCGCTGTGATCGAGACCCTGCAAAGCTTTGCCAGAAGCTGCCTGTTTGCGCACGGCAAGGAGGCCGCACTGCGGGACCACCTGGCTTCTTACCTGGGCATGCTGCACGCGGCAGTGCTCTCTCCCGATGGCACCCTGCGAGAAGACTGCCACAGCCTGGTGGAGATGCGCGAGCCAGCCTGCCTGCGTGGCTATCATGCCGGCCGAGCGCATTTCTTCCACGAGGCGAACCCCGACGAGCCACGCATCAGCGAGCAGGAAGTCCTGGCATGGCTGCACGAACTGGTGTCGTGTCACCCGCTGCCAGCCGGTGGAGATCTCTGGGCCTACGCGCTTGGCGACCTGCTCGGCGCGCTTAGTGGGCCCCTCTTTGCCGAGACCGCCGCCGAACGCGCGCACTGGGAAGAGGAGATGCAACAAAGCGGGGCCATCATCGGCGAGGTGCTGACCCATCTTGGGGGTGGACACCCGGCGTAAGTCAGGACAAGGTCGAGCGACGAGAGAGCGCGGGAAGGCAGGGATCTCTGGTGCTCCCGCCCTCTCTCCCGGAACGAAACGGAACGGGAGAGCAATGAAACAGATCATCACGGCCAAGCTCAAATTGTTGCCAACGCACGAGCAGCAGCAGGCGCTGCGAGAGATCCAACTGGCCTACCGCGAGGCACTCAACACGGTGAGCCAGTATGCCTTTGCGCACGGCAAGACCAGCAGTGTGACAAAGCTGCACAAAGGTATGTACACTGAGCTTCGTCTGCGGTATGGCCTGCCTTCGCAACTAGCCTGTAGCGCCGTGCGGCAGGTAGCAGCGACCTACAAAGGACTGTGGACCAAACTGCTCAAAAATAGAGAGCATCGCCGGGCCAGGATCACCAAAAAACGCTTTAAGGGATTGGACCAGCCCCCCCACTATAGCTCGCCCACCGTGCAGTACACCTA
>JADBKA010000077.1 GCA_014896635.1 Ktedonobacteraceae bacterium | reverse complement strand
CGTCGGCCTGTACGGTCAGGTGTCCCCCCAGAATGCCTGCCACGTTACGTGGCCCGCGTAGCACACGCCCTCCCATGACCACGCCACTGCCAGTACCGGTTCCCAGAGTGAGGCAGACGAGATTTGCGTAGCCCCGACCACTACCATGCGTCAGTTCTCCCAGGGTATACATTCGTGCGTCGTTTTCGATAATTGTCGCAACGCCAAGTGCATTGCTAACAGCCTGCATAAGAGGATAGCCGACCAGGCAGGAGAGTGGAGCATTGAGGTCCACAATGACTCCTGCCTGTGGATCAACGATGCCACGAACACTGATACCGATGGTGCTGATAGCGTGGGATGCCAGGTAATGCCTGCCCAGCGTAATCAGTTGCGCGACAACTCCCCCGGCTCCCTCAGACTCATCGACTGGCAGAACTCTTAGCGCGGAGACAGTGGCGCCCTGTACCAGGCCGGCTTTGATCCGTGTTCCCCCCAGATCAAAAGCCAGGATGGCGGGAGATGTGTCAGGCTGATCAGTATTCATAGGCTTCCTTCCTACAGTGTTATTGCACCTCAATCTCCGGGATAAATTCGACCTCAACGCGGGCGCGATCTCCCCGGTGCAATGCCTGCGAGTATTCAAACGCCCGGCCATCGGCCAGGTAGGCAACACTATCCAGGCGCAGCAGCGGGCTGCCAAGCGCAACTTCGAGCAGGCGCGCCTCCCACTGACCTGCCGAGACAGCCTCCAGGCTGCGCTGTCCCCTGGCAATTCTGAGATCGTAGCGCGTGCGCAACAGGCGATAGAGCGAACCGGTAGAGAGATCCTGGTGGACCAGGTCTGGACAAAGATATTCGGGAATGTATGTCGTGGAGACAAGAATTTTCTCGCCCTCGACTGAGCGCACGCGCACCAGCACATGAACCGGTTCGTTGACACGCAGCTTGAGCAGTGAGGCGACTTCGGGCGAGGCAGAAATCACTTCCTGCCGGATAACCTGCGTGTCGAGTCGCAATCCCCGGCGCTCCATATCTTCATAAATGCCAAAAGCTCGCTGCACAAAATGCTCCTGGAGCTTGCGCGCCGCCACAAAGGTGCCTTTGCCCTGCACTGTGCGTAACCGCCCCTCATGGACCAGATCACTGATGGCGCGTCGCACCGTCACGCGACTCACCCCAAATTCCTGGCAGAGTTCTGGTTCAGAGGGGATAAGCGTCCCCGGCGCCCATGTCCCGTCGATGATGCGACCAAGCAATGCTTCTTTGACGATGTAATACTTGGGCATGGGAACCTGGACGATTCCCTTCTCTCTGCTCGTAGGCTCCTGGACTTTCAACGTATGATCCTTTCAGTTTTCCTGTTGCTCCGAGATCCACTCATAAAAAGCAGAGGCCTGTAGGACGATATTCCTCGCTCCTCTGGCCTGCTGGCAAAATTATGAGAGATCATACTCTTGCTCTATTGACAATTACACAACCATCAGTTATTATATCTCTATGGACTCATTATAATGAATTGATCATATTGATATTATGACACATTGAGTGTCGATCTGTCAATTTATCAAAGAAAGGGGCAGAGATCTGAAATTAGAGCTGTGGCCATTTTGCTCTAGAAGTATGTTCCTGTCATGCTATAGTCAGGAGGTGAGTATAATGCGCATGACTATGCTGATATCACAACCTCCTATGGTGACGAAGAGGATCTGCGCGATCTGGTAGCTACCTGCCATACGATGGGCATGCGTGTCATCCTGGATATTATCCTGCATGGCGTCATCGACCAGGAGATTATGGCCGAAACCGCCGCAAAGGTCCGTTCGGGACCGCATTTCGCGCGTCTGGCCGAGCAGTCTCATCTCTTCACTTCTGATCCAGATGCCGGAGCAATTAGCTGGAGCCGCCATATCCTCGACTTTGAACCCCACTGGCTGGCAGGCTCGCCGGTCCATCATCCGCTGGTGAGTGAACATCCTGAGTGGTTTATGCGCGACTCGTCTCAGAAAATTATCGGGATTTGCACGAAGGCGTTCGATGTCGCCAATCCTGAGTGGCAGGAGTATTTTATGCGGGCCACAGAGGATCTGGTGCGGCGGCTGGATATTGACGGCTTCCGTTTCGATGCGCCGACCTATAACGATCTGCCCAACTGGTCAAAGGCGACTGAGAAGCGCGCCAGCTACTCGCCGCTGGGTTCCCTCGAACTCTTCAAGCACCTGCGCCCCCGTCTGAAAGCACTGAAGCCTGATATCATGCTCTGCACGGAACCCTCAGGGGTGCTCTTCCGCCAGGCGATGGATATTACCTATAACTATGAAGAGCAGTGGCTCATTCCAGCAGTCCTGGGGCTGGAACAGGGGCAGGAGATCGATGAACGCTGGCAGAGTACCTCTGTGCGCAACGGGCATGAGCTGGCGGCCTGGTTCCGCGAGCGCAATGCAGTGCTGCCCTCTGGCTCGCTGATTGCCCATCATATCGACTCGCACGATACGTTCTGGTGGCCGCTGCCCGGCTCCAAGTGGCGCCGCGAACAGTATGGCTTGCCGGCCACGCGCGCGCTGCTGGCGGTCTTTGCCCTGAGCGGAGGAGCCTATATGACCTATGTCGGCGGAGAAGAGGGAATCGAGAATGAAGTGCGCAAGGTGCATCACCTGCGAGCTACACTGCCCGAAATCGCCACCGGCGAGGCTGTATATGAAGCTCTAACCGTTGACCATGAATCCATTTATGGGGTGGTGCGCCAGCAGGGAGAGCATCGTTCGCTCCTGCTCGTCAATCTTTCTGAGCAGAGTTGCCGGGCAGGTTGTACGCTGGATGTTGACAGCCTGCACCTGAGCAAGGGAACGTACCGTGTTTACGATGCCTGGAATGATCCCGATGGTGTCCAGCAGGTGCGACTCATGGAGCAGTTTTATACTTTCACCCAGGAGTTTGAGCCGTTCCAGGTATGCCTGCTTGTGCTGCGACCTGAAGTCTGAACTGCTTGCAGGCATCAGGGGCCGGGGGACTTCCACCGTTGATGGTGTGCTGTTACTGAAACTGATAACGCCGTGTACCATAGGGCCTTGTAGCGGATTAGCTGGTAGCCGGGGCTACCGCCGATAGCTCCGGCAGAGAGAAGCCAGCAACTCTCGTCTATCCTTCAGATACAAAAAAGGGTCATCTTCTCCTGGCGATGACCCTCTAGCCATCCTTCTCAGAGAATTTTCACAACTTTTTCACCAGCCTTCCTTTCCATTTTCACTCTCTTCTTACCTGGAGTGGGTATAGTAGTACCAGCAAACAGAAATGTCATTACTGCTGCACTCCCATTAGTCATCGTCGTACGCATTGACAGTACCAGGACTTTGTTTCTCGTAGGATTGTATCTCCTGCTGATAGCGGGTATGGTTCCCGTCTTCTTAGTGATTGTTCGCAAAAGTTTTGCCAGATTATTTGAGAGACCAGTTAGAAAAGGAGCACCATCTCTATGGCACGTAATAGCATCACCAGGGCATACCAGAAGATCCAGGAACTCTCCTGGGAACCCACATTTGCCACACCGGTTCAGAAGTATCCCACCGACTACAAATTCACGAAAGCGCCCAAGAAGGAACCATTGAAACAGATTATGCAGTCCTACTTCCCGATGCAGGAAGAAAAGGATGACCGCTCAATGGGAGCGATGGACGGTGCGTTGCGTGGCAATATGTTCCGCTCGACGCAACCACGCTGGATGGAATGGATGAAGCTTTTCCTGGGCATCACACCATTCCCTGAGATCTCCGCCGCGCGCGCCATGCCCTTACTCACCTCGGCGGTTCCCAACACCGAACTTCACAACGGCCTGGTGCTTCAGATGATCGACGAGGTGCGCCACTCGACCATCCAGATGCACCTGAAGCGATTCTACATGAAGAACTACATCGATCCTGCCGGCTTTGACACGACGGAAAAGTCCTTCGTCAGATGCTATGCTGGAACGATTGGCCGCCAGTTTGGTGAAGGCTTTATCACCGGTGACGCCGTCACGGCTGCCAATGTGTACCTGCAAATCGTTGCAGAGACCGCCTTTACAAACACGCTGTTCGTGGCAATGCCGTCTGAAGGCGCTGCCAACGGCGATTACCTGTTGCCTACCGTTTTCCTCTCTGTCCAGTCCGACGAATCGCGCCATATCAGCAATGGCTATGCCACACTGCTCATGGCCCTGTCTGATCCCGATAATCGTCCGCTACTGGAGCGCGATCTGCGCTACGCTTTCTGGAACAACCACTGTCTTGTGGATGCGGCCATCGGCACATTCATTGAGTACGGCACGAAGGACCGGCGCAAGAACCGCGAGAGCTATGCGGAGATGTGGCGGCGCTGGATCTACGACGACTACTATCGCAGCTATCTGATGCCGCTGGAGAAGTACGGTCTGAAAATCCATCACGAAGACGTTGAGGAAGCCTGGAACCGCATCTTCAACAAGGGCTATGTGCATAAGGTCGCGCAGTTCTTCGCTACAGGCTGGTTCGCCAATTTCTGGCGTATTGATCCGATGACTGAAGAGGACTTCGAGTGGTTCGAGTTCAAGTATCCCGGCTGGTACAACGAGTATGGCAAGTGGTGGGAGCACTATGCCCGCCTGTCGAAGCCGAATGGACACAAGCCGATAGCCTTTGAGGACACGGGCTATGTCTATCCGCATCGCTGCTGGACCTGCATGGTGCCATGTCTGATTCGTGAAGATACGATCATGGATACAGTTGACGGTCAGGTGCGTACTTATTGCTCCAAAACCTGTCACTGGACCGATACCGTCGCCTTCCGTGACCACTACGAGGGTCGTCCGACGCCAGCAATGGGCCGCCTGGTTGGCAAGCGTGAGTGGGAAACGTGCTATCATGGGCAGAGCGTGGCCGATATGATGATCGACGCGGGCTTTGTCCGTCCCGATGGCAAGACGCTCATCCCACAGCCACATGTCATCTTTGATGACAAATATATGTGGACGCTGGATCACGTCAAGGATATCGAATTCAAGAGTCCCAATGTCCTGCTCAACCAGATGACGCCTGAGCAGCGCGAGGCCCACATGGCCGAGTATCGCAAAGGCTTCACCATCAAGTAACAGGGGAATGTAGGAGCGACCCTTGCCCTGTCTCGCGGTCGCCCTGGCAGCCCCCGGCAGTGAAAAACATCTACCTGCCGGGGCCTGCCGCGCCGGGTCCCCCCGCTTTTCCCCCTGTTTTTTTTGTTCGCTCATAGTGGGGAGGCGCCGGCTACTCGCCTGTAGTGGGAAGTTGCTTAGTTTTTAAGGAAGCGTGGGGTATGGCTACACATAGAGTTCGATTTCAACCGGTTGACATTGAGATTGAAGTGGACGAGGACGAGACCGTCCTGAACGCCGCTTTTCGTCAGGGGGTATCGTTGACACACGGCTGCCGGGAAGGGCAGTGCGGAGCCTGTAAGTCGTTTCTGCTGGACGGCGATCTGGAGATGGCGAAATACTCCACTTTTGCTTTGCCTGAGTATGAGAGCGATGAGGGCTATGTCCTGCTGTGCCGTTCTCATGTCTACAGTGACGCGGAGGTTGAACTGATTAACTATGATGAGGATATCATCCGGCTCGGTATCCCCATCGAGACCTTCAGGACAACGATTGAAGCCATCGAACCGCTCACGCACGATATTCGGCGTCTCGTGCTCACCTTTAATGAGCCGGACAGGAGATTGAAGTTTAATGCCGGGCAGTATGCGTCTATCCGTATCCCCGGCAGCGACGAATATCGTGCTTACTCTATGGCGAATACCCCGCGTACGACAGATCGGCTGGAATTTATCATCAAAGTTTTTCCAGGAGGCCGGTTTTCAAGTTTGCTGGATGGCGGGTTTACTGTTGGCCAGGAGCTGGAAGTCAAGGGTCCCTACGGCGTCTTTATGCTGCGCGAGAAGTATCCAACGGATATCATCTGCGTCGGGGGCGGTTCCGGCATGGCGCCACTCTGGTCACTGCTCAACGACATGGCTGAGCGCGGCATCAAACGCAAGGCCACGTACTTCTACGGAGCAAGGACACGCAAAGACCTCTTCTATCTTGATCGCCTGTGGGAACTGGAAGAGCGGTTGCCGGGCTTCCGTTTCATCCCGGCTCTCTCAATGGCGGCGGAGGAAGATGAATGGGATGGAGAGACGGGCCTGATCACCGATGTGCTTGACCGCCACCTGGAGGAGGGACAGTACCAGACACAGGCTTATCTCTGTGGTCCACCGCCGATGATAGATGCCGCCATCCCTGTGCTGGTGCGGAAAGGGATCAGCGAAGATCGCATTTTCTATGACAAATTTACGCCCACCGGAAAAGTAGAGTAGCTCAAATAGCGCAATGTAGCAACTCGAAATGGAGGAAAGAACCTGTTATGGCAAACCTTACGACCGAGACCGATAGCGGGCCAGCCGTACACATCACGAACGCTCAGGCTGGTGCAGCCACATTCTCCGGCTCGGAGAGCCGCTCCTTCAACTATTTCAAGCCACGTGGACGCCATGCCAGCGTCTATGAGGAAGTCACAGTCGATGTGCAGCCCGATACAAACCGTCACTTGCTGCAAGGCTGGTTGTACGCCTTTGCCGATGGCACCAGAGGCTATGATGCAAGCTGGACGAAAATGCGGGCGTCCGACTGGCATACATTCCGCGACCCCAATGAGCAGTGGCATCGCAATATGTATATCCGCGAAGCAAACACGGTGCGCCAGGTTCAGCAGGCGCTTGCCATCGCGCGCGAGCAGAACGTGTATGCAACGTGGAATGCGAGCTGGACAAAATGTGTAGAGACGCATGTCAGTGCCTGGATGCATCCTGAGCATGGACTGGGCATGTATGTCTTTCTGGCAGCTCAGCGCGATGGCATGACTAACATGATCAACAACGCTATTGCCATCAACTCTGCTGATAAGTTGCGCTTTGCCCAGGACCTGGCGCTCTACAACCTGGAGTTGAGTGAGCGCATCCCTGGCTTCAACGGCTTCGCACACAAGCAGACCTGGAAGAATGATCCTGCCTGGCCTGGTGTACGTGAAAACGTCGAGCGCCTGACGGCTACTCCCGACTGGGCAGAGCAACTCTTCGCCGCCAATCTCATCTTCGAGCCGCTCTGTGGAGAACTGTTCCGCAGCCAGTTTGTGCTTCAGTTCGCCGCGCCTCATGGCGATTATGTGACGCCGGTGCTCTTTGGCATCGCCGAACTCGATTACGAGCATAACCTGGCCTATAGCATCGAGCAGTTCAGACTGCTGGCTGAAGATGAGCAGTACGGTGAAGCGAATAAGCGTATCATGCAGGAATGGCTTGCTCACTGGACCCCGTTCAGCGTCAGTGGAGCGCGCCTGCTCCAGCCTCTCTGGTCGCAGACACAGATCAAAGTGCTGCGCTTTGAAGACGCTTATGAGCGCGCGAAAGAGCGCTTTACATCCATTCTGTCGAAACTGGGATTGACATTGCCAGAGGAGGTACAGCTATGAGCCAGACCGCAGAGAATAGAGGGAGCGACGTTCGTTCGTACGAGTTTAAACGTGAGCCTTCCAACCTGTGTGGTGTGACAATGAGCGCCAGCGTCGAGGGCAATGTGATCGCCGACATCATGAGCAAAAAACCGGGCGTACGGGTCACACGCTATCCGGCGATCATCCGCATTGATGCAGAGAAGATGCTGGAGTTCGACATGGATGAGATCGGTGAGGCACTGGGCTACGAGCCGGGTGAGTACGGCGTCTATGATTTTGAAATCGAGACATCGACACACTACGGGCGACAGGTACGGCTCGATGACCGAGTATTGCTCTTTGCCAACCCTGAGGATGCAGCCGAGTACCTGGGCTTTGAACCGGAACCGGCACACTGAACCGGTGGGTTGCCAGAGAGCTACAACTCTCTGGCAACAGTGAGAAGCTAAACCAGCGGAAAAGGCTTCTCTCAGTCATCAGATAGCTTAAAGAGTGGATAATTTGACAACCTGGGAAGAATGGTCCTTGTGGAATCGAAGATTGTATGCTACAGTGTTTCTCTGGGTAGTTATCTTCTCCTTCTCAGGTATCCATTCATAGCCTGTCCTGACCAGAGCTGTTGTGAGGGTAGTGAGAGCATTGATCCGAAGGTTGACAACAGTTCTGTGTCTCGGCATCGATCTGTAGTCAGTTTGTATATGGGACCTCTTAGCATCGTCAGCTAGCAGGAGAAAGGCTGGTTACAACGTATGTATCGCACCGACAATGGAGAAGAAATCTTCGTCCTTGACTGTCACTCACACCTCTGGGATGCCAGTCCGGCCAATCAGAAGAACAAGTATGGGCGCGGCTGGATCGACTGCTTTTATGCCTACCACAAGAATCTCTCCCCGCCAGAATACGTCTGGTCACTGGAAAAGTACGAGAAGTACAGCCCTGACGACATGGTTTTCGACCAGTTCGTCAAAGGCTATGTGGACCTGGCGATCCTGCAACCCACCTATTTGACCGACTTCTTTAAAAACGGCTTTAACACCGTTGAGCAGAACAGCGTCATGAAGAAGATGTATCCTGATCGCTACATCCTCAATGGCGCGTTTGATCCCCGCGATGGTGATGCCGGCCTGGAGGAACTGCGGCGACAGAAAGGCGAATGGAACATTCAGGGCGTCAAGCTCTACACCGCCGAATGGCGCGGAAACTCCAAAGGCTACAAGCTCTCCGATCCTGAGAGCTATCGCTTCCTGGAGGAGTGCGTCAAACTGGGTATCACCAACATCCACGTCCATAAAGGACCAACCATTTACCCGCTGAACCGCGATGCTTTTGACGTAGCGGATGTCGATGATGTCGCCTCGGTCTTTACCGATCTGATCTTTATTGTCGAGCACGCTGGCCTGCCTCGCATCGAAGACTTCTGCTGGATCGCCACACAGGAGAGCAACGTCTACGCTGGCCTGGCGGTCGTGTTGCCTTTCATCTTCCCGCGCCCGCGCTACTTTGCCGAAGTCATGGCGAACCTGCTGTTCTGGATCGGGCCGGATAAAATCCTCTTTGGTAGTGACTATGCTATCTGGGAACCTAAGTGGCTGGTTGAGCGGTTCATGGCCTTCCAGTTCCCGGAGGATCTGCAAGCTGAGTACCACGTGAAGATGGATCTGGAGACGAAGCGCAAGATCCTGGGTCTCAATGCGGCGCGGCTGTATGGCATCGATCCGCAGGAGCAACTCGCTAAAGTCAGGGACGATGCGTTGTCTCAGCAGGCCGGACAACTCCATCACAAGGCTGGTGGCATCGGCGTCCTGGAGTGATCAGAGGGAGGAACGCAGAACATGCCGGGCTGCCTGCCCGCTGGCAGCTCGCATGTTCCCCTGTGTGTCTCCGGTATATCTGATCTGACTGAAGAGAAGGAGCATATTATGCCATCTGCCGATACCGATACCTTCTCCACCGAAATTACCGAGGCCAGCGTCTATGCGGCGATCGCCGATGTGCTTGACCCAGAACTGGACGAATCCCTGGTCAGGCTCGGCTTCATTGATTCTGTGCAAGTCGATGGACGTGATGTCACGGTTACTTTCAAGCTGCCCACGTACTGGTGTTCTCCCAATTTCGCCTATTTGATGGCAAGCGACCTGCGCGACAGAGTACAGGCAATTGCAGGTGTGCGCTCCGTGCGCATCTTCTTGCTAGACCACTGTACTGAGGATGAAGTCAGTAACGGCGTCAACACGGGCAAAACCTTCAAGGAAGTTTTCCCTGAGGAGACTGAAGATAACCTGGAAGAGCTGCGACTGATATTTCTGCGCAAGGGCTTTTTGATGCGTCAGGATATGCTGCTGCGCGCCCTGCAAAAAGCCGGGCTGGATGAGGCAACGCTGCTCTCGCTGCGTATGGCCGATGTCACCGTTGACGAAGTGACGCAGCGCATCTTTATCACTACGCCGCGCCGGGTCGTTCAGATCGAGCGGCAGGCCCATACCATGCAGTCTTACCTGCGGCGGGCCACCTTGCTCGGTCTGCCGCATGGGCCGCAGGGTCTCCTCTTTATGGACGAGCAGGGACAGGCCATTCCTGCCGGCGGACTTCAGGACTACCTGCGCCGCTCCCGCGCTGTGCGTATGAACATCATGTTCAATACCGTCTTCTGTACTGATATGTTCCAGACACGTTACGGATCTGGAGCCGGCAGAACGCTACCGGAAGGAGAGAGAGCATGAAAGCCGTTCGTCTGCTGAAATATAACCAGCATCCTGAAGTGATGGAGATAGAGGAACCGCGCATTACAGGACCGAACGATGTGATTGTGCGTATCGGCGGGGCCGGGCTGTGCCGGACCGATCTGCACATTATCGAAGGTCAGTGGGTCGAGAAATCAGGCGTCACGCTGCCATACACGCTGGGGCATGAAAACGCCGGCTGGGTAGAGGCCATCGGCTCGGCGGTCAGCAATGTGGCCATTGGCGATACCGTCATTGTTCACCCGCTTGTCACCTGTGGTCTCTGCCGTGCCTGCCGCGCCGGTAATGATATGCACTGTAGCAATTCTGTCTTTCCCGGTATCTCTGTCGATGGTGGTATGGCCACACTGCTCAAAACCAACGCTCGCGCCGTCGTCAAGCTCGATCCCAGCCTGCATCCCAAAGATATTGCCGCCCTTGCCGATGCGGGCCTTACCGCCTATCATGCCGTCAAAAAGGCTGTCCCTCTGCTCTATCCAGGTACGAAGGCCGTCGTGATCGGTGCCGGCGGACTGGGCCATATTGGTGTGCAGTGTCTTAAGGCCCTGACCCCAGCGCAGATCATCGTGCTGGACAAATCGCGTGCCGCGCTTGATCTCACGCGGCAGTGGGGCGTTGACTATGCCATTGAGGCCGATGGCAGCCATGTCAAGAAAGTGCTGGAAATCACCGACGGGCAAGGAGCCGAGGTCGTGATCGACTTCGTGGGGGAGCAGGGAGCCGAGCATGAGGCGGTCAAGATGCTACGGCGGGCCGGCTCGCACTTCATCATCGGCTATGGGGGAACATTGAGCGTTCCCACCATCGACATCATCTCGACCGAGATCAACTTTATCGGCAACCTGGTCGGCACCTACAACGACCTGGTTGAACTGATGACGTTAACTGCTCAGGGCAAGGTCACACTGCATACGGCAATCTATCCGCTGGATGCCGCCCTCGACGCGATTCACGATCTGGAGAGCGGCAGACTGCGCGGACGCGGGATTCTTGTCCCTTAATGATCGTGTGCTATACTGGATGCCGTCCGCTGCGGACAGTCCTTTAGCTCGTGCATAGCCCGGCCAGGAATGCTGCTTGCGCGAGCATAGTGCGGGCAGAAGGTTCGCCCGACATTGTGCCGATAGCTGATACTGTGGCACCGGCCATGTACCTCTGCGGAACACGTGGAGATGCACACGCCTGGCTCGTTGAGAAAAGACACAGCGAGCGATTACACAGTTTGTGCTGACGCAGAATGCCACGTCAGCAGTAAAACAAAATAGAGAGAATGGAGCATTTCATGAGCGATCAACACGATCCACGCCCACCCATGACGACTACCGATGCAGGCATTCCTGCTCCCAGTGATGAGCACTCGCTCTCAGTCGGTCCCAACGGCCCTCTGCTGTTGCAAGACCACTACCTCATACAGAAAATGGCCCAGTTTAACCGCGAACGTGTTCCTGAGCGCGTCGTCCACGCGAAGGGTAGCGGCGCTTTCGGCTACTTCGAGGTAACGGCAGATGTGACCCGCTGGACCAGAGCGGCTTTCCTCAATACTGTGGGCAAGCGTACGCCGGTACTGGTACGCTTCTCAACTGTGGCCGGCGAACTGGGGTCCGCCGATACTGTGCGCGATCCTCGCGGCTTCGCCATCAAGTTCTATACAGAAGAGGGGAACTACGACCTGGTGGGCAACAATACCCCCATCTTCTTCGTACGCGACCCTTCCAAGTTCCAGGACTTCATCCACTCACAGAAGCGCATGCCCGATACCGATATGCGCAGCAACAACGCCATGTGGGACTTCTGGTCGCTGTCGCCAGAGTCGATCCATCAGGTGACATTCCTGATGTCGGACCGGGGAACACCGCGTACCTATCGCCACATGAACGGCTACGGCAGCCATACGTTTATGTGGGTCAACGCGCAGGGAGAGAAGTTCTGGGTTAAATATCACTTCAAGACGGAGCAGGGCATCCAGAACTTCACCGACGCCGAAGCGAAGGCCATGACCGCTGAAGATCCCGATTACCACCGCCGCGATCTGCGCGAGGCTATCGAGAAGAAGGACTATCCAGTCTGGCGACTGGAGATGCAGATTATGCCGTTTGAGGATGCAGCGACATATCGCTTCAATCCCTTCGATCTGACGAAGGTCTGGCCACATGCCGACTACCCGCCCATCACCGTTGGACGGCTGGTGCTGAACCGCAATCCTGAAAACTTCTTTGCTCAGATCGAGCAGGCAGCATTCGAGCCGGCGAATATGGTGCCTGGCATCGGTCCGAGTCCTGATAAGATGCTGCTAGGCCGGCTCTTCAGCTACCCCGATACTCACAGGTACCGCATCGGTACCAACTACCTGCAACTGCCGGTCAACCAGCCGGTGGCTGAGGTGCATAGCTATAACAAGGATGGCGCGATGCGTTACCGGCACAACGGCAACCAGCCGGTCTACGCTCCCAATAGCTACGGCGGCCCGCAGGCCGATCCGCAGCACTACGCCGATCCAGGCTGGTTTGCGAGCGGCGAGATTATGCGCAGCGCCTATACGCCACATGCCGAAGATAACGACTTCGTGCAGCCGGGCAATCTCTACCGCCAGGTACTCTCCGAGACCGACCGCGAGCACCTGGTCAACAATGTCGTCGGCCATCTGGGCGATGGCGTGGAACCGGCTGTGCAGGAGCGTGCGCTTGCCCTGTGGCGGCAGGTCGATAGCGACCTGGGCGCTCGTATCGCCAGAGGGCTTGGCCGCCGGCAGCCGGCGGCGTCTTCCGCGTCAACTGATTAGTCTATCGGAATAGCAAACTGTCAGGGACCTGCGGGTCCCTGACGGGGTGCGAGAAGAGTGGTCCTCTTTTGTTTTCATTCTGTTGTGAGGTAAAACGGACAAGCTTTCCTATTGACGAACGTACGCCGGTAGAAGATATGCCTCTGACCGCTTTCCGCAATGAAGCGTAACGGAGCAAGAAAAGGAGCACGGTCCCATGGCGAAGCAACTTCAGTTCAACGCGCGGGCGCAGTATTCCATCAGGAAGGGGATAGAGATCCTGGCCGGTGCTGTGCGGGGAACTCTTGGTCCCAAAGGTCGTAACGTGATTCTGGATCACCCGCTGGATGTGCCGCAGGTGCTCAACGATGGCGTTACCATTGCGCGCGGCATCGACCTGGAAGAACCCTTTACCAACATGGTTGTGCAGTTGCTCAAAGAAGCTGCTATCAAGACAAACGAAATGGTCGGAGATGGCACAACTACTGCTACGATTCTCGCACAGGCGATAGTAGCTGAAGGTTTGAAAAACATCGCCGCCGGCGCGAACCCTATGCTGTTGCGCAACGGCCTGGAACTGGCAGCCGCAGCAGCACTGGAAGAACTCAAGGCGATCAGCAAACCTGTGGAGACGCACGAAGAGATCGTGCGGATCGCCACGATGGCTGCCGGCGATGTGGGGATTGGCGCGTTGATCGCCGGCGTATTTGAGCATGTGGGCCGTGATGGTATTGTGCTGGTAGAAGAAGGAGATGAGCTGACCACACAGATCGAGTACATCAAAGGGATGCAACTGGATCGAGGCTATATTTCTCCGTATATGGTAAATGATCAGGCGCGCATGGAAGCCGTGTTAACCAGTCCTGCAATTCTGGTTACTGATAAAAAGATTACTACCATCACTGAGCTGGTGCCGCTGCTGGAGCGTCTCCTGGCGGCAGGGCAGAAAGAACTGCTGGTAGTTGCCGAGGATATCACTGGCGAGGCGCTGACCACGCTGATCGTGAACAAAACGCAGGGGATACTGCATGCTCTGGGAATAAGAGCACCCGGTTTCGGTGATCGCCGCGAAGCGATGATGGAAGATATTGCTTTGCTGACGGGCGGGCAACTGATCAGTGAAAAGACGGGTCGCCGTCTGGAGAGCGCCACGCTGGCGGACCTGGGCAGCGCCCGCAGCGTGACGACGACGAAAAATTCTACGGTAATCGTCGATGGCAACGGCGATAAAGAGGTCATCCAGGCCAGGATACGTGAACTGCGTGCGCAGCTTGCGCATGCGGCGAATGACTATGACCGCGAAAAGCTCCAGCAACGACTGGCGAACCTCGCGGGCGGCGTCGGTGTAATAAAAGTGGGTGGTGCGACCGGTATTGAAATAAAAGAGCGAAAGCTGCGTGTGCAGGATGCGCTGGCTGCTGTGCGCGTCGCGCTGGAAGAGGGTGTCGTCCCCGGGGGTGGCGTGGCGCTGGTCATGGTGCAGCCAGCACTGGAGAGCGTCAGAACAGAGTTGCCCGAAGAGGTGGCAGGCGTCAACGCACTCAAACGCGCTCTGGAGGCTCCACTGCGCCAGATTGCCCGTAACGCCGGCTTCGAGAGCAGTGTCGTGGTGGCGAAAGTGCGCGACCAGCCTTTCGGCTTTGGGTTCGATGCTCTCACAGGTCATTACGTCGATATGTTCAAAGCCGGCATTATTGATCCTGCACGGGTAACATCTACTGCTTTGCAGATTGCCGTGAGCATTGCCGGTCTCTTCCTGACAACAGATACGCTTGTCACCGATGCGCCAGTGCATATCCCTTCCTTCAAAGAGATTGAATTTGGCTTGTAGGCAAGGTTCAGGAAGCATTCTCCTTGCTCCCATCATCAGTTTGTGGCACAGCGTTACCAATATCACAAACACATCACAAAGTCTGGTAAAAAAATGGTGAAAATTTGTGATGTGTTTGTGATATTCCTATGTTTTGCGTAGACAACCACTCAAAGAGTATGCTATATATGCTGTATACCAGAAAAAAGCATTTCCCGGAGAAGAGATAAAGCCGGGCAGAAGCTCTTTTGCATGCAGCGGTGCAAAGGAGAGAGAAGCCGGGGATGAAGCTATTATCTGGCCTCTTGCTGTTGTGGAGGGGGGAGAATAAAAAGGGCAGGGCGGCCATAGTCACACCTCATTGGTGAGGTAGCAGATATGACTGTACAACCATATCGTGTGGATTTATCTATCGCTACCCCGTCGGAGATCGAATATACCGCGCACCGGCTGATGGCGGTTCGAGAGGGCTTTCTGAGCACGGGCAACCCGGCATTGTTGATGCCTCGCCCGTTGATTCTGGATTCCTGGCAGCGCTGTCGTGGATGGCAGGTGAGTCCTTTCCGGCGCTATGCGCCACTGGCTGTCGCGCGTGAGACGCAGTTGTACCAGTTGCGGGAAGAAAACGCTCTGTTGATTCAGGCGGCACTTCCGGTGATCAGGCACCTGATCGACTTCTTTGCCGATTCAGGATATGCTGTTGTCCTCAGCGATGCGCGGGGATGTCTGCTGGAGGTTGTGGGAGATGCGACAGTACGTCGTCATCTGGCCCGCATCGACTTCGTGCCGGGCGGTGACTGGAGCGAGCACGCTGCCGGGACAAATGCTATCGGCACCGCTCTTGTTGATGGACATGTTGTCCAGTTGATGGCAGCGGAGCATTATTGTGATGGCTGGCAAGACCTGACCTGCACAGCCGCGCCAATTCGTCATCCGTTGACGCGGGAGATCATCGGCATCCTCGATGTGACAGGTAATTATCGCCTGATCCGCCCGTTTCTCACCAGTTTTCTGGTAGCTTCAGCTATTGAGATCCAGCAGCGTTACCAGGCGCTGCTCTCTTCGCGCCTGCGGGACGAGTGGCAGCGCTATCATTTTGTCATGAAATGCTCTGACGTCATTACTCCGCTAAAGTTAGATCTGCGCGAAACAAACGTGTTAAGCCAGGATGGTATAAAGTTGCCAGTCAGGCCTACAAATAGTGAAATACGCGCTACTCCTGCTTTCTCTGATTCTCACGTCTCTCATGCAGAGCGCCTGGCTACGGCAGCGAGTATTGTCAATGCCAGCCTTGACCTGAACGTTACACTGGAAAAAGTCGCGGAACAGGCTGCCCACCTGCTCCCTATCGAGAGAGCTGGCGTTTACCTCTTCGATGAGCAGGGAGCAATACTGGCTATGCATGTGCTCTCTACACAGCAGCCGGCCAGGCTGGAGAGGCCGCAGACGCTGGCTGCTCTGATCAAAGATGCCGAGGCCATTGCGCTTGTGCGAGAGCGTGGCGAACTTGTCGCTATTGATGATACTCTGACCTCAACGCTTTTTCCTGCCGTTTTGATCGAACAGATGGCTATTCGCTCAATCATGCTGCTGCCGCTGGTCTCGCCGCGCGGCGTGAGTGGCTTCATTGCTGCTTCTCGCTCTCTACCTCACCACTGGTCAATTGAAGAGATACGCCTGGGACTGACCTTTGCTACTCAGGCGGCAACTGCTATTGAGAATGCACGGCTTTTTAGCGCGCTCCAGCAGCATAATCACCAGGTCGAGGCGTTAAATGCCATCGCTCAGCTACTCAGCGTGCTGCCTGATCCTGGGCAACATCTCGATCTCCTCTTGCAGCGTCTCACCGTGCTGCTATGCCTGGAGGCGGGACTGATCCTGCTACTTGATCAGGAGAGTGATCAACTGAGTCTGGCCGCCCATTACCACCTGAATGAGGGATTGCAGACTGACCTTGAATCCTTTCCTCTAAAAGCTCTCTCTCTACTGGCTCGTCGCGTCATAAGCAGGCAGGAACCGCTTATGATCTGTGCTGAGCAGTGCGAAGAGCAAACAATATGCAAGGCATTGCGTCTCACTGGTTTTTCTACCGTAATGGTGGTTCCCCTGACTGCTGGTCATGCTGTGCTAGGTGTGCTGTTCATTGGCACGAGGGATCGCAATGGCTCTATCAGAGAAGATCTGAAATTCTTCTCAACAGTAGGACAGCAGCTCGGACTGGCGCTCAGAAATGCGCAGTTGCTGCGCTCTGCCAGCGAAATGGAGGCATTGCGCCAGGCGGACCGCTTGAAGAGCAGTTTTCTGGCTGCTATCTCGCATGACTTGCGTTCTCCTCTCACAGCCATTCGTGCGTCGATAGAAAGCCTGCTCGACACAGCCGGGACGCAGACAGAGCCGGGCAAAGAACATCTCCTGCATAATATTGCAGGACAGGTGCATCGCCTGGGACAGCTTGTCGATCAACTGCTGGATCTCTCGCTGATTGAGGCTGGTGGGCTTGTCCTTGACTGCGACTGGACGGATCTTGCTGCCTGTATTACTGACACCGCCAGAAAATTTGAACGTCTGCATAGCGGTTGCCGTATCGAACTCGTCTTCGATCCTGACCTTCCTTTACACTACATTGATCCCGACCGCCTGTTGCAAGTGCTGTGGAATCTCCTGGAAAATGCTTTCAAATATGCTCCTGGTAGCGTTCCTATTCTCGTGAAAGCTCATTTGATGGAGCAAGAGAAAGAGGTTCTTATCAGCGTGGCAGATCGCGGGCCAGGCATACCAGAAGGAGAGCACGAAAGAATTTTCCAACGCTTTTATCGTCTCGACCGGGATCGGCAGGCGCGTACGCCGGGAAGTGGCCTGGGCCTTGCTATCTGCCGGGGGATTGTGGAGGCTCATGGTGGACGTATCTGGGTAGAGAACCACGAAGAAGGAGGAAGTATCTTCTGTGTGGCCTTGCCTCTGCCCGCGCCGGAGCCAATAGGGCTGGATACATCGGAGACGCAAGCCCTGCTGGCATAAGCGTATGTTGAGCGTATCAGACGTGTGGATGTATCTGAGCGCAGATAGGGGAAGGTGATGTCATGGGTCATACCAAACGCAGCATCCTGCTTGTAGACGATGATCCTGGGATCGTGACGGCGGTCAGACAGGCACTCATCGCACATGGATATAAAATGATGACGGCCAGCAATGGCGAGGAGGCCATCGCCACATTTGAACGCGAACTGCCGGAGTTGATCTTGCTCGACCTGGTGATGCCGCGCTGTGGTGGGCTGGAAGTCTGCCAGCGCATTCGCGAGTTCTCTTCGACGCCAATAATTGTCTTGAGCGTCAAAGGGAGCGAGGCCGATATCGTGTCGGTACTGGATCTGGGCGCAGACGATTACCTGGTCAAACCCTTCCGGCTGGCGGAATTGCTGGCGCGCGTCCGCGCCGTTCTCCGGCGTGGCGAAAAGGCGGTGACGCAGAAGAAAATCACCTGTGGCGAGCTGGAAATCGATACCGAGCAGCGGCGTGCCTGGCTCGCTGGCCGTGCCGTCGTGCTCACTCCTATCGAATACGCTGTTTTAGCTGAGCTGGCTCAGAATGTCGGGCGCGTGCTGACGACAAAGTTGCTGCTCCAGCGTGTCTGGGGACCACAGTACAGCGATGCTACCGGCTATGTCAAAGGAATCATACGCCGCCTGCGCGTGAAGCTAGAAAAAGATCCTGCGCATCCACAGTACATTATCACCGAACCGTACCTCGGCTATCGGCTCAAAGAACCTTTTGAGTCAACGTGAGCGTTGCCTGCAACCTGCTGAGAAACCGTTCTGCTGGCATGCTTCTGACGAACCAAGCAGGAAAGCCTGATACTACCATTTACGGTAGGGAAGGAACTTGCCGTTGTAGGTAATTTTTACCCTGTCGCCTTTCGGATCTGCTACTTTCTCGATAGACATTTCAAAGTCAATGGCACTCATGATGCCATCACCGAACATCTCGTGAATCAGCGCCTTGATCGTTGTGCCGTACACCTGAGTGATCTCGTGAAGCCTGTAAATAAGTGGATCAACGGGTACCGTTTCAGTCAGCGAACCTTTCATGGGATATTCCTGTAATGCCTGAGCTACATCTGGTCCTAATCCCAGTATAGTGGTCGCTCGCTCGGCTTCTTCGGCACTCATAGTGGCCTGGCCGAGCAGAGCTGCTGTAGTCCACTCTTTGCTCCGGCCAACCTCATGTGCAATAGCTTCAAAGGTAAGGCCCCGCTGGCGTTTCGCTTCTAGTATTTGCTCGGTAGCTTCCTCACGCTTCATAAGCGAATTCCCTCAGTAAAATGATTCTGCAAATTATATGACTGGCGACGAAGAAGAGAGAGCTACTCCTGGCTTTGTTGCCAGAGATGCCGGTGCTGGATGCTCTTAGTATTGGCAATTTTCTCTGCGGTGTCAAGAGAAAAGCCGTGAAAAGCTGTAATTGTGGATAGTTTGCCTATAGTGTTTGCAGTAACGCTCTCCGTCGGAGAGATTGCCGGACTTTTCAGCCTGTGCTAAAAGGTAGCAAGCTGTGTCCTCTGTTTTCCTGCGTGATATACTCGTAGCAGAATCGGATAGTGCAATCTCTAAGCAATTTGCGGGTGGCCATTATGACAAAACCCATACGCATCCTGGCTGTCGATGTCGGTACAGGGACGCAGGATATTTTGCTCTTCGAGAGTGGAAAAACGATAGAGAACTGTTTTAAGCTGGTGATGCCATCGCCGACGGTCATCGTCGCCGAACGGATCAAGCGGGCAACAGAGCGTGGGCAGGAGCTGGTACTGACGGGCGTGACGATGGGCGGGGGACCCTGCCACTGGGCAGCGCGCGATCATGCACGGGCTGGCTACAGCGTCGTTGTCACACCTGATGCCGCGCGCACGTTTGACGATGACCTGACAATGGTGGAGAAGATGGGGTTCGAGATTGTGGATGAAGATGAAGCACGCAGGCGAGCAGAGCGAGCGGAAACGTTACACGTTGAACTGCAAGATTTCGATGCTACAGCAATTATCACGGCTTTGCGGGCCTTCGACGTCGAACCGCGTGTGGATGCCCTGGCTATTGCTGCCTTCGATC
The DNA here is from genome assembly GCA_014896635.1 of Ktedonobacteraceae bacterium. The sequence continues at coordinate 773 of JADBKA010000077.1, read as the reverse complement.
ATGGTGCGGCACCGCCAGGCGTGAGCGACCGGCGCTTTCGCTTCGATTTTATCGCCCGGACGGTCAGACGCCAGCCCGTACCGAGTGCCTTCGCCTATATGGCACACGAAATACCACCGGAATTGACGCGCCTGCAAGCGATTACACGCAGCGCCACACGCTACCTGCACGCCAGCGACTCGGCTCCTCAGACGCCACTCCTGTTGATGGATACCGGTTCTGCTGCTGCACTCGGCTCGCTGGAAGATCCGCTGGTACGCGAGCAGCAGGAGTCTCTGCTGTGCAACATTGGCAACTTTCACACGCTGGCTTTTCACCTGATGCGAGGCGAGATCGCCGGCATATTCGAGCACCATACCGGCGAGATTACGCAGGCGCGGCTGGAAGAGTTGCTGGTCAAGCTGGCAGAGGGAACGCTCACCAATGAAGAGGTATTTGCCGACAGCGGACATGGCGCGCTGGTACTGCGTGGAACAGATCTCCCGGCAGGCCAGCGAGATACACAGGCTTCCCCTTTCCTCTCAGTGACTGGACCCAGAAGGGCCATGCTGCGCGGCTCCTCGCTGCGACCCTATGAGGCTGTTCCACATGGGGATATGATGCTGGCTGGCTGCTATGGCCTGCTGCGCGCTCTGGCCGACCACGAGCCTGTACTGGCACCTTTCATTGAACCTTCCCTTTCGCCCCGGACGTGATTCTTGACGAAACAAAAAAACAGGCTAGTGCAAGAACAACCGAGTCGTGAGGGGATGGGGGTCCAGGGGGCGGTCGCC